>CAYUGW010000352.1:0-4957 GCA_964444245.1 uncultured Blastocatellaceae bacterium
ATTTTAAGAAGAAGTTCGGCTTCAATTTTCGGAATATTCGGAGCATTTCTTTTAGCGCGCAAAATAATCGCCTGATTAACAAAATTGTCCAATTCCTGCGAGCTTAAACTTGCGGTTTCCTGTAAAAGTTTATTTGTAAAAACTTCATTTTTAGTTTGAATATTCGGCATTTATAACTTTCCTCTTTTGCCAAAAACGGCTTTTTATAAATTATATCCTTTATCCACTAAGATTCAATAAATTTCTCAACCTTTGCTTCGACCGTTTCGCGGATTTTCCTCAGATTTTCCTCAGAATCGGCTTCAAAGCGCAGAACTAAAATCGCCTGCGTGTTCGATGCGCGAACCAATCCCCAGCCCGTTTCAAAGATAATTCTCGCGCCGTCAATCGTGATTACTTCGTTGCTCGCGGCAAATTCTTCGGCGATTTTTTTCACGATTTCAAATTTTCGGTCGTCCGCGCAATCGACTCTGAGTTCCGGCGTGGAAAATGTTTCGGGCAGATCGCTTAAAAGTTCGCTCAGAGATTTGTCGGTTTTCGACAGAATTTCCAAAACGCGCGCTCCGGCATAAGCTGCGTCGTCAAAGCCGTAAAATCTGTCGGCAAAGAAAATATGTCCGCTCATTTCTCCGGCGAGTGCCGCGCCGGTTTCCTTCATTTTCGCTTTGATGATCGAATGTCCGGCTTTCCACATAATCGCGTTGCCGCCGCGTAATTTAATATGGTCGAAAAGATTGTTTGAACATTTTACTTCGGCGATAATGGTCGCGCCTTTGTTTTCCTTTAAGATTTCGCGCGAAAGCAAGATCATCAATTCGTCGCCCCAGATGATTCGCCCGCGCTCGTCCACAATGCCGATTCTATCGCCGTCGCCGTCGAAAGCGATTCCCAAATCTGCGCCGGATTCTTTGACAGCCGCGATGCAGTCCTGCAAATTTTCCGTCACGGTCGGGTCGGGATGATGATTGGGAAAACTCGAATCCGGTTCGGTAAAAAGTTTGATTAATTCAACGCCGAGTTTTTCATAAATCGGAACGCCCGTTACGCCGCCCATTCCGTTTCCGCCGTCAACTACCGTCTTTAATTTGCGGTTGCCGAGAGAAATTTTTGACAAAATATCTTTTTCGTAATCGGCTAAAACCTCGATTTCTTCGACACTTCCCATCCCGCTTGCAAATTCGCCGGAAAAAGCGATTTCCTTGATGGATTGAATTTGCGAACCGAACAGCGTCTGTTTGCCGAGACAAATCTTAAAACCGTTGTGATCGGGCGGATTGTGCGAACCTGTAATCATCACGCCGCCGTCAACGTCTTTGGTATAAACCGTGTGATACAAAACCGGAGTCGGAACTTGACCAATCAAAACCGCGTCGCAGCCCGATTCATTAAAACCTTCGGTCAAAAGTTCGCAAAAACGCGGCGAACTGACCCGCGCATCAAAGCCGACAGCAATCCTTCGCGCTCCGTTTTTATTAAAGAACGTGCCGATTGCCTTGCCTAAAACGGCAACTGTTTTATCCGTCAAATCCTGCCCGACAATTCCGCGGATGTCATATTCTCTGAAAATGTGTTTGTTCATAAATATTTGTAAATGATAAATGATAAATGATAAATGATAAATGTTTCTGATATAATTAAACACTTTAGATCAGGCAACAGACTTTTAGCTTGAGGCATCGAAACCCTTTGAAAGCTGTTGAAAATTCATTCAATATAAAAATAAAGTTATGAAAAATTTATTCCGCTTTTTGTGTTTGGCAAGTTTAGTTTTGTCTTTTAGTTTAGCGATTTCGGCGCAAGATCAGACCGATGAGGACGGCGGCGCGGTCAAAACCTTCGAGGTTCGTCTGCCCGTAACCGTTACCGAGAAAAAGAAAAAGAAAAACATCCACAATCTCATCGCCGGATTAAAGCGCGGCGATTTTGCCGTTTTTGAAGACGGCGTTCAGCAGGAAGTTACTTTTTTTACGGATAAAGAAACGAATCCGCCCGTTTATGTCGGCGTTTTGATGGACACGTCCTCTTCGACCGCCGGAAAAATGAAATTTTCCAAAGAGGCGGCGAAAAATTTTATTTATACCGTAACGCGTCTTCGCAAAGACAAAGCGGCATTTATGACATTCGATCATCAGGTACTTTTGCAGCAGGATTTTACCGATAAACTCGATTTGCTTCATAAAGCCGTTGATGATGTCAAAAAAGTCGGTTCGCAAACCGCGCTTTACGATGCGATCTGGGAATTTTCCGACGAAAAATTGCGAACCGCGCCCGGCAGACGCGTCATCGTCATTATTACCGACGGCGACGACACATTCAGCCGTGCGGATTTAAAGGACGCGATTGATATTGCCCAGCGCACCGAAACGACGATTTTCGCCATTTCGACCAAATCCGGATTCCTTGGAACGGTTCCGGGCGTTGATGCCGGAACCGTTAAGGGTAAAGGCGATAAATTTTTGACGCAGCTTTGCGAAGAAACCGGCGGTGAAGTTTTTTTTACCGGCGATATGCTCGCACTCGAACGGGCTTTTAAGAAAATCTCCGATGAATTAAGCGGTCAATACATCATCACATATCGTCCGGCAAACCAAAATTACGACGGTAAAACCAGAAACGTCGAGGTTCGTTTTACAAACAGCGATTTGGCAAATAAATACAGAATTCGCACAAAATCGAGCTATCGTGCGATTAATGACAGTTTGAGATAGCTGGTTGATCTTTGATCTTTGATCTTGGATTTTTGATCTTTGTAAGTTCCTTTAATTAAGAATTTAGAGCAAATAAAAACCTGTTTTTTCAAAAAACAAAGATCAAAGGTCAAAAATCCAAGATCAAAGATCATTTCACCCAAGTTTAGTTGGAGTTTTTACAATTATATGAGTTGGAAAGGAAAAATTATAATTTTATCGGTTTCGCTAATGTTTATCGGCAGTTTGCTGCTCGATTCGTTTGTCTCGAATGCCCAGCAAACGCCGACGGATTCTTCTACGGATCAGACCGTTTCCACCGAACCGACTCCGCCGCCGATTATTATCGAAGACGACGAAATTCTCGAAATTGATACCGAGGTCGTCAATGTTCTCTTTACGGCGCAAGACCGAAACCGACGGCTTTTGACCGATTTGAAGGAAACCGACATTCGTCTGCTCGAAGACGGCGAACCGCAGGAATCTGTCGCTTTTTACAGGCAGGTCGATCTTCCGCTTTCGCTCGCTATTTTAATCGATACGAGCGCATCGCAGGAGCGCACTCTGCCCGAAGAAAAAATGGCGGCAAAATCATTTTTGGAAGCGGTCGTTCGCCCGGCTAAAGACGAAGTTGCAGTAATTTCCTTTACCGGCGAGGCGACGCTCGAACAGGGAATGACGAATAATATTGCCCGTCTGCGCCGCGCGGTTGATAACGTACAGTTTGTTCCGCCGTCGGGTTATATCGGCGGCGGCGTAGTTACCGGCTCTCCGCCGATTTCGGGCAGAAATCAAATGACGCAGGGTTCGACCGCGATTTGGGATGCGATTTGGGTAACTTCCGAAGACATTCTGGGACCCGCGCCGGAAAAAACGCGCCGCGCCATAATTTTGCTCAGCGACGGCGTAAATACTTACGGAAAGAAAAAAATGGATGAAGCTATCCAAGCCGCCCAGCGCAGCGAAGCCGTGATTTATTCGATCGGCATCGGCGATAATTTTTACGACGGCGTAAATGAAGGCGCACTCCGAAAAATTTCCGAAAGAACGGGCGGGCGCGCATTTTTCCCGCGCGACGAACGCGAATTGCGCGATGCCTTCAAGCTGATTCAGGACGAAATGCGTTCGCAATATCTGATCGCGTATGCTCCGACCAATCAAAAACGCGACGGGTCATACCGCAAGATCGAAATCCAATTAATGAATCCCGAACTCGGCAAACAAAAAGTCGTCTTAACGCACCGGCAAGGGTATTTTTCAAAAACCGAAAAGAAATAGAAGCTGTCTTAAAAATAAAATATGTGGGTAAGCAAGCGGTCTTTGACCGCGTTTCTCTTATAAAATAACGGTGAAACGCGGTCAAAGACCGCTTGCTTAACCGGACGGGTTAGTATTTTGAGATGACATTCAGTCGATCAATTGATTTTCGCTGAAATATAACGGTTTATTGTTGATGTAAAAGTTTGCAATTAACCGTTTTCCATTTACAATTAACAAATCGTGAAAATAATATTTTGCTCAGAACCTTTTTATCCGAATAAACCGGATTATTCTTACGAAAAAGAGGCAAACGCCGCGCTTCGCAGCGGTTTTGAATTTGAACTTTTCAGTTTTGAAGATTTAACGGAAAACAACCTTTCAAACGCTTTCAAACGAATAAAATCCGCCGAAACGCCGGAAAAAGCGATCTATCGCGGCTGGATGCTGAAACCCGAACAATACGAAATTCTTTATGAGCAATTAAGACAGCGAAATTTGATTTTGATAAATTCGCCCGAAGAATATAAATTTTGCCATTATTTTCCGGAATCTTACGACGTGATAAAAGACCACACGCCGAGATCAATTTCGCTTCCCTTTGACGAAACTTTCAGTTTTGAAAATCTTCTCGAAAAACTCATCGTTTTCGGCGATAAACCGCTTATTTTGAAAGATTACGTCAAATCAAGAAAACACGAATGGAACGAAGCCTGTTTTATTTCGTCGGCTTCGAATCGGGAGGAAATCGAAAAAGTTACGGCGCGTTTTATCGAACTTCAAGGCGAAGATTTAAATAAAGGTTTGGTTTTCCGCGAATTTATCCAGTTGAAGCCTTTGACCGATCATTCAAAAAGCGGAATGCCTTTGACCAAAGAATTCCGCCTGTTTTTCTTGAAAGGCAAATTGATTTTCACTTCTGAATACTGGGAAGAAGGTGAATACGAAGAAACCGATCTGCCGGAAGATTTGTTTTCCGAAATTGCAAAACGAGTTAAAAGCAATTTTTTCAC
>CAYUGW010000353.1:0-4946 GCA_964444245.1 uncultured Blastocatellaceae bacterium
TAATCCGATATTTGTGTAAAATTATGAATTGTCCCGTTTGTAAATATAACAGTTTGGAAATAATCGAAATCGAGCCGGATCTTTTCTCGGATGTTTGCGGAAGATGCGCAGGGAAATGGATTTCGAGCAAAAATTATCATAATTGGCTGGACGCGAAAAACGAAATATTGCCGGAAATTCCGGCGGATCCCGATGCGGAAAGGACGATTCCGCAATTTGAACTGGCGCGTCTGTGTCCGGTTGATAAACGAATTTTGATTAAATACAAGATCGGACATAATATCCCGTTTACGATTGACCGCTGCGGAAATTGCGCGGGAGTTTGGCTCGATAAGGATGAATGGGAAACCTTGAAAAGCCGCAATCTGCATGATGAACTTAATAAAGTTTTCACCGATCCCTGGCAGGAAAAAGTCCAGCGCGAAGAAATGCGGAAAAATCTGGGCAGAATCTACGAAGAAAAATTCGGTGCGGACGATTACCGGAAAATCAGAGATTTCAAAATTTGGCTCGATTCTCACGAAAAACAAGGCGAGATTCTGGCATATCTGAAAGACTCGAATCCGCTGCAAGTTTGAAAGTGAAAAAGTTTAAATGTGAAAAAGTGAAAAAGTTTTGGGTTTTTCAAAACAAAGTGTTTTGAATAGATTTATCGTCAATTTATTTCAAAACACCAAAATTTACTCAACTACTTTTTCACCTTTTCCACTTTTATGGCGTGAGCCAGGTCATTTCTATTTCGCCGTTTTCCTTCCATTTAAAGAGCGAGCGGCGGTTCCCTTTGATGTCCAGTTCCAGACAATCAATTACGTCAATCGTCGAGGAAATAACGGCAAAATTGGCGCGTCCCGCTTCGGATTCTTCTTTGGTCGGTTCTCTCTCGGTCAAATCTTCGGGCAAACCGCTGGTCGGTTTTTTGCTGAAATTTGAAGGTGCTTCGCCGGTGTAACAGCGGCGGCTGAAAAAACCGGTCGCCAGCCATTGTTCTTCGGCGAGATCGTCATCGGTGTGAATCGTCGCTTTTCCGGCAATCCGAACTTGCAGTTTTTTCTCGACGTGATAAAAAATCCACGAAACGTGATTATTTGCTTTAATTTCCGCAATTTTCGGTGCGCCGATGTGCGTATGAAAGGCAAGACGCGGCGGTTTGCGCCAGAATCTGCGCAAAACGACGACGCGCAGATTCGGCACGTAATTTTCGCCGACCGTTGCGAACACAGGCGTGTGAAACGGATGTTTGCGGTCAAGCGTTCCCAGATCGAGATGCTTCCAGATATTCTTTAAAATCTCTCCGTGTGATGCTGGTTTTTCCCAAATACTCTTTTCTTTCATAAAATTACGCCATAAATTAGAAAAGGAGAAAAGAAACTCAGGAGAAGGGGAGAACAACATCTCCTTTTCTCCTTTTCTCCCCTTCTCCTCTTCTAAATTATGTGATTAAACTTTATTTCAATTTCTCGATTATCGCGCTGGCAAAATCGGCGGTCGAAGCCGTTCCGCCCAGATCTCTGGTGCGAAATTCACCGTCGGCAAAAACATCCATCAGGGCTTTTTCCATCCGATCCGCCGCGTCCATTTCGCCGATGTGCCGGAGCATCAAAAGAGCCGACATCATAATCGCCGTCGGATTGGCGATCCCCTGTCCGGCAATGTCGGGCGCAGAACCGTGTACGGCTTCAAAAACCGCACCTTGTTCGCCGATATTCGCGCCCGGCGCAAGTCCCAAACCGCCGATCAGTCCGGCGCACAGATCGGAAACAATATCGCCGTAGAGATTTTCCAGAACCATCACGTCGAATTGTTCGGGGCGCATAACGAGCTGCATACACGCGTTGTCAATGATTTTATCGTCGGCTTCGATGTCGGGGTAATCTTTCGATACATTGTAGAAACATTCGAGAAAAAGCCCGTCGGACAATTTCATAATATTCGCCTTGTGCATCGCCGTCACCTTTTTGCGATTCATTAAACGAGCGTGTTCAAAAGCGTATTTCGCGATGCGCGTCGAGGCTTTTTCGGTAATGATCTTAATACTTTCGACCACACCCGGAACAACGACGTGTTCCAATCCGGCGTATAAACTTTCCGTATTTTCGCGGACAATCACCAGATCGAGTTCGGGATAACGGCACGGAACATTCGGCAGAGCCTTGATCGGGCGCACATTGGCATAAAGATCGAGAGCCTTTCGCAAACCGACGTTGACCGACGTAAAACCTTTGCCGACTGGAGTTGCGAGCGGTCCTTTAAGCGCGACCTTGTTTCTTTTGATAGATTCGATGGTTTCTTCGGGAATTGTCACACCGTATTTTTCGAGCGCATATGCGCCGATGATCTGCGATTCCCATTCGATGTCAACGCCCGTTGCTTCGAGCGTTCTGACGGTTGCGCCGACGATTTCCGGTCCGATTCCGTCGCCCGGAATTAATGTAATTGTGTGTTTTGCCATTTATTTTTTCACCTGTGTTTTATTTATGTAATATAGCGCGTTATCGTTAATTGTTTCAATTTAACCGAAAAAATTTCCGGCTTTTCGGAATTTAAACGACCGACCAACGAATAACGGACAACGGATAATATAAGAATTCTTAAATTATCAATTTTCCGTTATCAATTATCAATTAATTCCTTTCTTTTTCCAGTTTCTTTTTCGCCTCTTCCAGAAGTTTCTTTTGTTCCTTATCTATTCGCGGATAACTCTTATGAAAAGATTTCAGTTTTTCCAAAATAATCTCGGAGATCGCCGCTTTTGCAAACCAGCGGTGATCGTCCGGAATGACATACCACGGCGCGTGTTTCGTACTCGTATTCGTGATCGCTTCTTCGTAATATTTCATAAATTTATCCCAAAGCTGCCGGTCTTCGATGTCCGGCGGAGAAAAGCTGTGATTTTTATCGCTGCGCTCGATGCGTTCGAGCAATCTTTCGCGCTGTTTTTCTTTGGACATATTCAGGTAAAATTTTAATACGTGAATGCCGTTACCCGTCAGATATTCTTCAAAATTATTGATTTCCTTGTACAGCCTTTTCCAGATATTTTTTCCCTTTGCCTCATCCGGCAAATTCCAATCGTCAACTCTTTCGGGATGAACGCGGTCGCCCGTTACGTGTTCATAATACGAGCGGTTAAAAATTCCGATCTGCCCGCGAGACGGCAAGGATTTCACGGCGCGCCACAGATAATCGTGGCGGAGTTCCTTTTCCGTCGGAGCTTTAAAGGATTTGGTTTCGCAGCCCTGCGGATCGACCGCCGACATAATATGTTTGATGATCGGGTCTTTTCCCGCCGTGTCCATTCCCTGAAAAATAAGCAGCAACCCGTATTTTTCGTGCGAGGCGAGAATATCCTGATATTTTCCCATCTCGTCTTTATTTTTTTCGAGGCTTTCTTCGGCTTCTTCTTTATTTTTGAAATCGCCCGTAAATTCGGGGTCTAAATCCTTGAAAGAGAAAGTTTTTTTCGGTTTTATGATAAATTGC
The DNA here is from genome assembly GCA_964444245.1 of uncultured Blastocatellaceae bacterium. Taxonomy (GTDB): domain Bacteria; phylum Acidobacteriota; class Blastocatellia; order Pyrinomonadales; family Pyrinomonadaceae; genus JAHCHG01. Next base: position 3,481 of record CAYUGW010000353.1, read on the forward strand.
GAGTATTTCATTTATTGTAAATTACGTGTTTCCGTAAGTTTTCCGGTTTTTGCCCGGTGCGCATCTCTTGTCGTGAAGCGCACATCTGGTCAATAATAAAAATGTGTTAAATGAAATTCGATATGTCCGGTTAAATAATTCAAATTTCACGAATACTTAAATTTACAACGAACCGGGCTAAATATAAAGCACTTAGAGTTAATGAGTTTTAATAATAATTTTTCAGAAGTTTTAATTATCGGCGGCGGCGTGATCGGTCTGGCAATGGCGCGTTCGCTTCATAAAAAAGGTTTTAGACGAATCACGATTTTAGAGCGCGGCGAAATCGGCAAAGAAGCATCTTTCGCCGCCGCCGGAATGCTTGCGCCGCAGGCAGAAACAAATAAACCGGACGATTTTTTTCATTTCTGCAACGAATCGAACTTGCTTTATCCGCAATTTGCCGCAGAATTATCGGATGAAACGGGCATTGACATTGAATTAGACCTGAGCGGGACGCTTTATCTGGCGTTTCACGAAGGCGATGTCGAGGAAATTCGGGCGCGGTTTGAATGGCAAAAAGCGGCGGGTTTAGAGGTTGAACATCTTTCAGCGCGGCAGATCAAACAAGCCGAACCGTTTGTGTCCCCGGATGTTTTGGAAGGTTTGTTTTTTCCGAACGACCGGCAGGTTGAAAACCGCAAACTGCTCATCGCTTTGCAAAAATATGCCGAATTAAACGGCATCGAAATCGTTGAAAACGCAAAGGTTGAAAATCTTTTGATCGAAAGCGGAAAAGCGGCGGGGGCGGAAACTTCGGAAAAGAAATATCTCGCCGAAAATGTAATAATTGCAACGGGCGCGTGGACTTCGCTCATCAAAGCGGGCGAAATTCTGCTACCGAAGATTAAGCCGATTCGCGGACAAGTTGTGAGTTTTCATACGGCGAAAAGGCTTTTTACGAGAGTTATTTACAGCCCGCGCGGTTATATCGTGCCGCGCAAATTGGGCAAAATTCTGGCGGGCGCAACGGTCGAAGATGTCGGTTTTGATAAAAGTGTGACAGATGCGGGAATCGAATTTGTCAGGGAAAATGCGGTGGAGATTTCGCCGAGTCTGGCAAGTTTGCCTTTGGACGAAAACTGGGCGGGACTTCGCCCGTTTGCCGCAAACGGTTTGCCGGTTCTGGGAAGTTTTCCACAATGTGGAAATCTCTTTATCGCGACCGCGCATTACCGCAACGGGATTTTGCTCGCGCCTTTGACGGCGGAGATTTTGTCGGACAAAATTGCCGGAATTTCCGATTCTAAGTATCTTGAAATTTTCGGCGTGAGGCAGTTTGAAAGTTCGGTCAATTCAGCGTCAAGATATTGAAAAATAAGAGTTTTTCAATTTGTTTTTTTGGACATTTGCCAAATCGTAATGACGAAAGAGTTAAATGAAGTTAAACTTTTTAATTCCAAACAATCGCAAATATAATAAATCAT
>CAYUGW010000354.1:0-4940 GCA_964444245.1 uncultured Blastocatellaceae bacterium
ATCGTAAACTATCAAACATTGCCGCTTTAATTTAAAAAAGACGTTTGAAGTGGAAAATCTTTGCCGCGAAAAAGGTAAATTTACAGGCAAATTTGATTTTTTATCTGCAGAGAAAACAAGCGGGATTCGAATTTTTTACGGCTTTTTCTTTTTAATCATTCGCCACAAAAAAACAAGCAGGATAATTATGGGCAAAATGATAACGGCAACAATCACCGATACTAAAATTAATTCCGTAGTTCCTAAATTAAACATAATTTTTCCCTTTGTAAGTAAAAAAATAATATTATACTATTTCACGAAATGTGTGGAAGAAAAAAATGCGGGATACAATTCGTTTATGGAAAAGACTGAATTGTTATTTAGCAGGCGAAAATCTGAAAAAATTATGGATAATAAAATCAAAGAGATCATCGAAAAAATTTCATTTTACGACGGGACTTTTCCGAGTGAAGAACTGGAAACCCTGATAGACAACCGCGCAGAATCAACGCCTTATCTTTTGGAGGCGATTCGCAATGCGGAAGAGGTTTTGGACAAACTCATAAACGAAGATAATTATTTCCTGCCGTTTTACGCGCTTTTTATGCTGGCGCAGTTTCGTGAAACCGAAGCCTATCCGCTGGTTTATCGGATTTTTTCGGCAGATGCGGAAAGGGTTGATGCGGCTTTTGACGATTTTATTACCGAAGATTTGAGCCGGATTTTAGCTTCGGTCAGCGGCGGCGACGTTTCTCTGATTAATAAATTGATCGAAGACGAAAATGTATATGAATTTGTCAGTGCAGCCGCGTTGGATTCGTGGCTTTGTCTGCTTCGCGCCGGATTGAAAACACGCGAAGAAGTAATTGCTTATTACAAAATATTGTTTGAAAAACCCTGCGAAGAAGTGGATTTTTTGCGCGGTTCGATGTTGTGGAATTGTCTTAATTTGAAAGCCGTCGAATTATTGCCGGAGATCGAAAAAAGCTATGCCGAAAACAAAATCGAACTGCTGCTGATGGGCAATTGGAATGATTTTCAAAAGCTGATGGCGGAAGAAAACAGCCGTTTTTTAGACGGCTCAAGCAAGGAATTCGATTTAATTGATGATATGATCTCCGATCTCGAAGATTGGTATTGTTTCAGCAAGCCGCATGATTTTATGCGCGAAGGTGAAGACATAGAAATTGATGATGATTCTGAAGACGAGGAAAATATATTGTGGAACAGCCGTTACGAAGGAACTTTTGTGCGCGAAACTCCGAAAGTCGGAAAAAATGATCCCTGCCCGTGCGGAAGCGGGCGGAAATATAAAAAATGCTGTATGAATTTAGGAATCTGATGCTACCTTTTCAAGGCATCATTAAATTATGTATAAAGCAGAAATCTTCGATTTTTTGCCCCGTTCATTCTTTAAGACTGATTTACCGGTTTTGATACATTAAGTCCGTCCGAACGACATACTTTGTCCCGCTTAAAACTTCACAACCTTCGTGAAATATCGGATGTTGAAATAAAAGTCCTGTTCCGGTTTTAGGTTTAATTATTTTTTCGGGTTCGACAAGAAAGGAGGTTTCGCCGCCTTCAAAATCTTCGTTTAGATAAATCATAAAAGTATAAAAACTGCGTTCGGCTTCATTTCTAAAAAAAATACCGTCGGAATGTGGAGCAAATCTTTGACCGGGCTGATATTCATAACAGCGAAGTCTTTCATTAATTCCGACAAGTTTTGCTTCGTGTATTTCATTCGGAGCGAATTTTTTTACTTTTTCAAATAATTCTGCGGCAAGAACAAAATCATCGAAAATAACGCGCCGATTGTTTCTGACTTCATTATCAATCGCAACGCCGTTTTTGGTATTTATCGGCGCAAAATCTGTTCCGGCTTTCCGTATTTTTTCAATCCAAAACACACACTCTTTTGACGATAACAAATCGGGAATTGTTTGAATGAGTGGCTTTGTTAAGTCCAGTTGCGATACAATCATCGTTTTAATTATTTACTTGTGATTTTGTTCATACATTATACCATTTGACCCAAATAAATGCCCGATTACGACGAACTTATACACAAAACCGCGGCGATTGAAGAGCGCGAACTTGCTAAGGAAAAAATCGAAAAAAAAGGTTTTCGGGATTATTTTTCTTTGGCGGTTGCAACTTTTGGAGTTGGTTATATTCCGCTTGCACCGGGAACTTTCGGTTCAATGGTCGGTGTTTTGATTTATTTGGCAATTGCTGGAGCGGAAGCAAATATCGGAATTTATTTTGTGGCAAAAGGCTGGCGGTTAGACCAGATTTCGGCTTGGTTTATTGCGGTAAATCTGATTTTATTTCTGCTTTTTTGTCTGCTCGGCGTTTGGGCTTCGGGCAGAGCGACGCGGCTTTTTAAGGATAAAGACCCGCAAAAGGTTGTCGTTGATGAAGTTATGGGACAGCTTCTGGTTTTCCTTTTTATTCCGTTTGGCGTTCACTGGTTTTTTGTCATTGCGGGTTTTCTTTTGTTCCGGCTTTTCGACATCTGGAAACCGTATCCGATTGATTCTCTGCAAAATCTGCCCGCCGGAATCGGAGTTTGTGCCGATGATATTTTAGCCGGAGTTTACGGCGGAGTTTGTCTGGCAACGCTTTATGCGGTTTATTTGAGTTTTTAAGAAAAATTTTATCCCCGAAATACGCTAAAACACGCGAAAAATAAAAAAGGTTGAAAACTTTTAGTTTTCAACCTTTTTCTCTCCGGCAAATTCAATTTTTGCCTTTCGCCTTTTTACTTTTGCCTTACTTGCTCATCCCGAGGCTTTTCATCAAAAAGCCGTAAATATCGGCGGCTTCTTCGATTTGTTTGGCAGTCGGTTTGCCTGCGCCGTGTCCGGCTTTTGTTTCAATGCGAATCAAAACGGGCGCGTCGCCGCCCTGCATTTCCTGCAGAGTCGCGGCGTATTTGAAGCTGTGCGCGGGAACGACGCGGTCATCGTGATCGGCGGTCGTTACCATAACTGCCGGATATTTCGTGCCTTTTTTCAGATTATGAATCGGCGAATAAGCGTAGAGAGCCTTGAATTCATCCGCATTATCTGCCGAACCGTAATCGGAAGTCCAGGCGCGTCCGATGGTGAATTTGTGAAAGCGGAGCATATCCATCACGCCGACTGCGGGCAGTGCCGCGCCGAAAAGTTCCGGTCTCTGATTCAAAACCGCGCCGACGAGCAAACCGCCGTTCGAGCCGCCTTGAATGGCGAGTTTCGCGGGCTGCGTGTATTTTTCCTTGATTAAGAATTCAGCCGCTGCGATGAAATCGTCGAAAACATTTTGTTTCTGCAATTTCGTTCCGGCTTGATGCCATTTTTCGCCGTATTCGCCGCCGCCGCGCAGGTTGGCAACCGCGTAAACTCCGCCCATTTCCAGCCATGCAAGGCGCGAAACCGAAAATCCCGGAGTCATCGAAATATTAAAACCGCCGTAGCCGTAAAGCAAAGTCGGATTATTTCCATCCGTTTTCAATCCTTTTTTATGGACGATAAACATCGGAATTTTCGTACCGTCTTTGCTCGGATAGAAAACCTGTTTGACTTCGTAATCCGCCGGATTGAATTTCACTTCCGATTTGCGGAAAACTTCGGATTTTCCGGTTTTCATATCGTAGCGATAAATTGTCGGCGGCATATTGTAGCTCGAAAATGTATAGAAGGTTTCGGTATCTTCGCGTTTTCCGCCGAAACCGCCCGCCGAACCGATGCCCGGAAGTTCGACGTTGCGAACAAACTTTCCGTCGAGATCGTGAATTTTGATTTGTGTGTAAGCGTCCTTTAAATAACCCAAAACGAATTGATTATTGATAAACGAAACGCTCCGCAAGGTTTCTTCGGCTTCGGGAACGACTTCCTTCCATTGTTTTTCCTTTGCCAGAGCGTCAACCGAGACGATGCGCGAACGCGGCGCGTCCTTATCTGTGCGGAAATAAAACGTCGAACCGTCGTTGCCTAAAAATGAGTAATTGGCTTCAAATTTCTCAACGAGCGGAATTACGGGCGCACGCTGCGTCGTCAGATTTTTGAAGTAAATCATATTTTTCGGCGAAGTTCCTTTGCTAACATAAATTATCAGCCAATTGCCGTCTTCCGTAACGCCGCCGCCAACGCCCATTTCTCTGTCGTCGGGACGATCATAAACGACGTTATCTTTTTCCTGCGGCGTGCCGAGTTCGTGATAATACAGTTTCTGGAAATAATTGATGGCAGAGAGTTTTTCTTTTTCATCCGGTCTCGGAAAGCGCGAATAAAAGATGCCTTTGCCGTCTTTTGTCCACGACGCGCCGGAGAATTTAATATCCCTTAAAACATCCGGTAAATCTTTTCCGGTGGCGACATCGCGGAAACGCCATTCCTGCCAATCCGAACCGGAAACCGCCACGCCGTAAGCCAGAGTTTTGCCGTCGTCGGAAATCGAAGTTCCGCTCAAAGCAACCGTTCCGTCCGCCGAAAGCGTATTCGGATCGAGCAAAACGCGTCCTTTATCTTTAATTGAATTGGCGACGTAGAGAACGCTCTGATTCTGCAAACCGTCGTTTTTGTAATAAAAATATTTGCCGCCCCGCTTAAAAGGCGCGGAATATCTTTCGTAATTCCACAATTCGGTCAGACGGTTTTTGATTTTTTCGCGTTCGGGAATCGTATTTAAGTACGCGAAAGTTACTTTGTTTTGGGCTTCGACCCAAGCCTTTGTTTCGGCGGAATTATCGTCTTCCAGCCAGCGATACGGATCGGCGACCTTTGTGCCGTGATAGTCGTCCATCTGTTCAACTTTTTTCGTTTTCGGATATTCGAGTTTGGTCTGAGCAAAAACACCCGCCGTCAAGAACATAATTAACAGAAAAAGCACACTTTTCTTAAACATCATTTATAATCACCTCGATTTTTGGATTTATTTAATTATAGTGTGCAGTTTGATGTAAGACAAAG
>CAYUGW010000355.1:0-654 GCA_964444245.1 uncultured Blastocatellaceae bacterium
TTGGTGCAACATTTTCTGGTAAGCTATTGCATATAAGAAACTTATCGAATTTCAGCCGCAAATTTCGTTAAACCTGCAAACTTACTGTTTACAATGATTTACAAAAGGCATGCACCAAAAGTGCAGAAGAACCCAAAAACTGGACAGGTAGCTAAGGTGGAAAATAGTGATAAAATTGTTGTCAAAAAATTATCATTATAGCAAACACTAAAGAAAGTAAAATTATTCACCTAATTTCAAAACCAAAGTTGCTTTGGAAACTGTCAGAGGAAAATTGACGATCAATCAGATCGCTCAAAAATTCTTGGTTCATCCGAATCAGATTTGAGCCTGTAAAACAGATTATGTAACTGGTTTTTTACAGGCTTACAGAATCAAATAATATAAAAAAAAACCTTTTCGAAATTAACTGATGTCAAAAGAGAGAGTCAAATCCTTCACAATTAACCCTTTAACGCAGTTTATTAAGAGATCGAATTATGAAAAAAATCAAACTTTTCACATTTTGCTTGCTACTATTTACCATCTCTTGTTCGGGCAACGCAATTAATCAGGTAACCGCTGAGAAAGTCAGTGAAACGGCAGCTCGACCGAAATCGGAGATTAAACAGGAAACTATAATCCGGGCGCAAATAAAAATTCAATTGTAAATAT
>CAYUGW010000355.1:664-4936 GCA_964444245.1 uncultured Blastocatellaceae bacterium
TTTTGCTTGCTACTTTTTATCACATCCTGCTCAGGCAAAGCGATTAATCAGGCAACTACTGAGAAAGTTATATGAAACAGCAAATCGCCCGATGAAGCCAGAATCCACGAAGGAAACGGTAAAACCGATTGCAAATAAGAATTCAATTATAAATATAAAGGGATTGGTCGCTCTGAGCGATAAGTATTCTAAAAACGATTTTGTGCGCTTTTACAATGAAGACGGCAGTCTCTGGTATGAGTTTACGTTTTATTATGATGACAGCGACGGCAAATTTGAATATGCCAATGAAAATTTTAATCCTTTTGCGTTTCATCCGGATAATTTTTTATTGGCTCTCAAATCTACGGGCGAAGACGGCAAACGATATGAAGTCGTCGTTAATGAAGAAACCGGTTTGAAAAAATTTGTCAATAAAGATGATCCGGTCTTGAAATTCGTTACGTGGGAAGAACACCTTTTAAAAGCCTTCGCCGTTGATTTTAATAAAAACGAAAATACTTTGCGCGAAACGCCCGGAGGGGAGTTGAAAAAAGTTGATTTAGCGGAAAAGGTTAGTGTTCATCCGGTCGAAGTAAAAGGAGAATGGTTAAAGGTCGAGTGGGATAATCCGGATAAAACAAAAAATAACGGCTGGGTTAAATGGAAGGAAAACGAACGGCTTTTGATCGAAATTTTTTATTTTGCTTAAATTCAAATACAGAGCTTGTAAAATCGAGCGGAGAAAGACTTTTTACAGGCTCGAATAATGCGGCGAAAGTTTTCGCAGATTTTCAACCGCTTTCGGCAAAATTTCCAGAACGTATTCGACATCTTCAGCCGTATTTTCCTGACCGAAACTGAAACGAACCGCGCCGCGGGCGAGGTCATCGGCTTGCCCGAGCGCGAGAATTATCGGCGAGGCTTCGAGGCTTCCCGATGAACACGCCGAGCCGGTTGAAACGGCAATGCCCTGCAGATCGAGATTTATTAAAATTCCTTCGCCTTCGGCGTGTCTGAAGGAAATATTCGACAGATGCGGCAGGCGTTTTTCGCGGTTTCCGTTGAAAACGACATCGGAAATCCGTTCGCCAACGCCTTGTTCAAATTTATCGCGCAGAGTTTTTAAATGTTCGATTCTTTCATTTAGATTTTGAACGGCAAGTTCACAAGCCTTTCCGAAGGCGACGATATTCGGGACGTTTTCCGTTCCGCCGCGCCGTTCGCGTTCCTGATGTCCGCCTAAGGTTTGCGACTGCAGGCGAACTCCGCGCCGGACATATAATGCGCCGACACCTTTCGGAGCGTAGATTTTATGCGCCGAAATCGAAAGCAGATCGCAGCCCGTTTCTTCGACATCCGTCTTCATTCGCCCGATTGCCTGAACCGCGTCCGTATGAAACCGGATTTTTCTGCCTTTTTCGCGCTCATCGCGGACTAATCTGCCGATTTCTTCGACGGGCTGAATCGTGCCGATCTCGTTGTTGGCGGTCATTATCGAAATTAAAACCGTGTCTTCACGAAGCGCGTTTTTTACGTCTTCGATTTTAACGATTCCGTCTTCATAAACAGGCAGATATGTGATTTCAAACCCGCGTTTTTCCAACGCTTCGCAGACATTTTTGACCGCCGGATGTTCGATGTTTGAAGTGATTATATGTCTGCCGTATTTTTCGTTCGCTTCCGCCAGACCGCGAATCGCCAGATTGTTCGATTCCGTTCCGCCGGAAGTGAAAACTATTTCATTGGGGCGCGCATTTATTGCATTGGCAATCTGATGACGCGCCCTGTCAACCGCGGAACGCGCTTCCTGCCCGAAAAAATGGATGCTCGAAGCATTGCCGAATTTTTCTGTCAAAAACGGAAGCATTTCATCAATAACGCGCCGATCAATCGGCGTTGTGGCTGAATTGTCTAGATAAACTCTGCGAAACATAAAAATAGTTTAGCAAACTTGTAATATTTTTGTCTTAAACGGCTCAATCGTTGCTCAAAAATTGGACATAAGATAAAGTAAAACGTGGATTAAACTAATTGCATCTTAACGGATGTAATTTAGTTTTATAGAGAGATATTATGGATTTTACAACAAAAGAAATTTTTAAAAGATACGCAAAACTGGCGATCGGGCAGACGATTTCGCCTGTTTTTCTTAATATTTTAGTCACATCGGTTTGCGATATGCGCTGCACGCATTGCTTTTTTACCGACGAACTTAATGATCGCCCGCGTAAGAAATTGCAGATGAAAACCGACGAGATCGAAAAAATCTCGGAAACTCTGGGCGGCAATCTCGGCGTTTTGGTTCTTGCCGGCGGCGAACCTTTTACGCGCAAAGATTTGCCCGAAATCTGCAACGCTTTTTATCGCAATAACAAACTCGATTCGGTTTATTTAATGTCGAACGGACAGATTCATCCGCGCATTTTTCCGGATGTAACACGAATTTTGGAAGAAAATCCGAATTTGAATGTCACGGTCGCGCTCGGCATTGACGGAATGAAAGAGCCGCACGAGAAAATTCGGCAGAAAGAAGGCAGTTGGGACAAAGCGATTCATACGGCGCGCACCTTGAAGGAAATGAAAAAGGAATATCCGAATCTGGATGTTCAAACCTGCACGTGCGTGATGGCTTCGAATGAAGAAACGATTTTCGATTGGTATGATTTTCTGAAATACGATCTGAAACCCGATAAAATCAATATCAATTATATTCGCCCGCCTTCAAATGATCCGAAGGAATTAGACTTCGATCACGAAAAATACGCGCAGCTTTCACATATGATTTTGGAAGACGTGAAAAACGCGGCGATCAAAAATAATTACGGCGGCGCATCGGGCTTTTTCAAAGCGGCGGTTGATATTTATATGCACGATCTGATCGCCAAAACCAAGGAAACGGGCGAAGCGCAATTGACCTGTTATGCCGGTTCTGCCGGAGCCGTGATCTATGATGAAGGCACGATTTCGTCGTGCGAAAATTTGTCGGACACGGGGAATCTGCGCACTTACGATTGGGATTTTCAAAAAGCCTGGAATTCCGAGGCAATGAAGGCGCGGCGCAAAAAGGCGGCGAACGGCTGTTTCTGCACACACGAATCGAATTGTTATTATCCGAGTCTGCCGTTTAATCCGAAGCATCTGATTCAGATTAAAAAGCTCGAAAAACAGATGAAAAAAGCGAGCGAAAAAATGGGACGGCAAGTTCCGCAATCTGAAGGCGCGGTCATTAAAGCGTAAAGATTATGTTGACTTACAAGGCAAAGTATAAGTTTTTAGATGATGGGGTTCACGGTGAAATTTTAGATTTTCCCGGCGTGATTACTTGCGGGAAAGACTTAGCCGAAACTCGCCATCTTCTTGCTTCGGCTCTGGTTGATATGGCGGAAACAAATTTGCTTTTAGGGGAATCTTTACCGTTGCCGAATCCGCAGCTTACCGATGAAGATTCGGATTTGGAAGAACCGATTCATTTGATTTTAGAAGCATCGCAAAAAGTGAAAATTATTCCGGAACCAATCTATGAAGCGGCGTAAGCTAATTAAACATTTGGAATCCGAAGGATGTATTTTGAAACGGGAAGGCGGAAGTCATTCGATTTGGGAAAATCCGAAAAACGGAAAAAGGACATCTGTGCCGCGACATAATGAAATAGCTGAATTTACTGCGAAAGCAATTTGTAAACAGTTGGAAATAAAAACGATTTAATGCAACAAAACAATCCGAAAATTCTCATCATTTCGTCTGATACGGGCGGCGGACACCGGTCTGCCGCGCAGACTATTGCCGAAGGTGTGCAAAAATTCTGGCATAATGAATCGGCAGTCGTGCGGATTGTCAAAGCGGTCGAAGACTCGCATCATATTACCGAAAAGCTCGTCGGTGTCTATAATTGGGTTTTGAAAAATAAACAACATTGGATGAAATATCTGTATTGGATCATCAATAGATTTCGTCCCGAAACAAGTCCGTTTTTTCTTAATCGCTGTATTATTTTCTGCAAGGAACTGTTTGAAAAATGGTGTCCGCACATCGTCGTCAGCGTTCATCCTTTGACTCAGCACATTTTTGCTCGAATTTTAAGAGAATTAAATTTAGCCGAGCAAATTCCGCTCGTAACTGTCGTTACCGATCCGTGTTACGGTTTCTGGAAAGGCTGGGCGTGCGATGAGGTTTCGCTTTATCTGGTCGCCAACGAAGACGCGAAACGTCAGCTTCTCGATTACGGAATCGCACCTGAAAAAATAAAAATTTCGGGAATGCCGATCAATCCGAAATTCTGTCCGGTTGACG
>CAYUGW010000356.1:0-4933 GCA_964444245.1 uncultured Blastocatellaceae bacterium
CTGATGTTACATCTATCTTAACTTTTTTGTCGCATAATCTGGCAAATCGGGAAAACTTTGATATATTATTAGCCGAAGTGTCATCAAATTTTTATCGAAAATATAAAGTTAATCGAAGTTTTACGGATATATTCGGCGGCAAACGAAAACCGTGCCGGTGTCCGTTTGCAAATGGCGTTTGATGCCGCTTTTGATAATAAACAAATTTTTTAATAATAAAATAATTAACATTAATTTAACATTTCGAATATTTTAGGAGAAATTTAATGAAATATCGTTTCTATTTGTATGTCTTAACTGTGTTTTCACTTGCTTTATTTGCCTGATGCGGCGGCGGTCAGTCCTCAACGGGCGGACCGACGCTCATTCAGGTTGACGGATCAAGCACTCTTTTTCCGGTAACGGAAGCCGTTGCCGAAGAATTTCAAAAAGAAAAACAGGGACAGGTTCGCGTTACGGTCGGGATTTCCGGCACGGGCGGCGGATTCAAAAAATTCGCCCGCGGCGAAACCGATGTGGTCAATGCTTCGCGTCCGATTCTGACGGAAGAAATGGAACAAGCCAAAGCCAACAATATCGAATATGTCGAAATTCCCGTCGCGTTTGATGCAATTACGGTCGTCGTTCACCCGCAGAATGATTGGGTAACTTCGATGACGGTTGAAGAATTAAAGAAGATTTGGGAGCCGGAAGCGCAGGAAAAATTGACGATGTGGAATCAGATTCGCCCGGAATTTCCAAATGAAAAAATCGTTCTTTTCGGACCCGGAGCCGATTCCGGCACATTCGATTATTTTACGGAAGCCGTTGTCGGCAAAGCGAAATCGAGCCGCGGCGATTATACGGGCAGCGAAGACGATAATGTTTTGGTGCAGGGCATCGAAGGCAATAAATTCGCGCTCGGTTACTTGCCGTTCGCTTATTACGAACCGCACAAAGAAAGAATGAAAGCTCTTTCGATTCAATGGGATAAAAACAAAGTTCAAGAACCCGTGATGCCGAGTATGGATAACGTCTTGAAAGGAACATATAATCCGCTCTCGCGTCCGCTTTTTATCTATATCAACAGAAAGGCTCTGGACAGACCGGAAGTAAAGGAATTTGTGCAGTTTTATCTGGAAAACGCCGCTGTTTTGGCGAAAGAAGTAAAATATCTGCCGCTTCCCGATAATGCGTATCAGCTGGGCTTAAAGAGATTGGATGAAATGATTATCGGCACCGGATTCGGCGGTCATGCCGAGATCGGAATTCCGATTGAAGAAGTCTTTCAACGAACGCCGAAATCATAACTGAAAAGCTGACGAGGTTTGTTAAAAAATAATGGATAACAAAAATCTTGCGGATGAAAGCGGCGGAAATGATTTTCGGGATAATTCGCTGGCTGTTTCGAGAAAACAAGCGGTTTATTGGAAAGAAAAAATCATTGAAACGCTCTTGTTTTTGGCGGCTCTCTCTTCGGTGCTGATTACCGCCGGAATTGTCGGTGTTCTGGTTTATGAATCTTCTTCATTTTTCAGCCACGTTACGCTCGGCGAATTTTTTACCGAAACGCTCTGGACGCCGCTTTTTGCCGAACCGAAATTCGGAATAATGCCGCTGATCGCCGGAACTCTGGTCACAACCGGAGTCGCGCTGGCGGTCGCTCTGCCGATCGGTTCGGTCGTCGCCATTTATCTGAGCGAATTTGCGCCGCGTGTCGTGCGCGAAACTCTGAAACCCGCGCTGGAATTGCTGAGCGCGGTTCCGACGGTTGTTTACGGTTATTTCGCACTGCTTTTCGTTGCGCCGCTGCTGCAAAAGATCGTTCCCGGATTGCCGACCTTCAATATGCTGAGTGCCGGAATCGTGATGGGAATTATGATTATTCCGTATGTCAGTTCGCTGAGCGAAGACGCTCTGCGGGCAGTTCCGATGTCTTTGCGCGAGAGTGCTTACGCGCTCGGCGCAAATAGGATTATTACGGCATTGAGAGTGGTTTTTCCGGCGGCACTTTCCGGCATTATCGCTTCTTATATTCTGGCAATTTCCCGTGCGCTCGGCGAAACAATGATCGTGGCGATTGCTGCGGGAATGCAGCCGAATTTAACGTTAGACCCGCGGGAACCGGCGGCAACAATCACCGCTTTTATCGTGCAGGTCAGTCTCGGCGATCTGCCGCACGGAAGTATCGGTTATCAATCGATTTTTGCCGCCGGATTAACATTATTTGTGATGACGCTGATTTTCAACGTCCTCGGATTTTACCTGCGGAAACGATTCCGCGAAGCATATTAAAAGATGAGTGATTATTCAAAAATCATCAACAAACGCAAGAGAGAAGACCGGATTTTCAATGTCATCGGCATTATCTGCACATTGGTCGGCGTGATAACTCTGTTGGCTCTGCTCGTGAATCTGCTGGTGGACGGTCTGCCGCGGCTCGATTGGCAGTTTCTGACCTCGTTTCCGTCGCGTTTTGCCAACCGCGCCGGTATTTTATCGTCTTGGGTCGGAACGCTTCTGATTATGGTTGTAACCGCCGCGACCGCCGTTCCGCTCGGCATCGCTGCCGGAGTTTATCTCGAAGAATATGCGCGGAAAAACTGGGTAACGAATTTGATCGAGATCAATATCGCTAATCTGGCGGGCGTTCCGTCAATTATTTACGGTTTGATGGCTCTCGGTCTTCTGGTTTATCAGTTTCAAATGGGACAGAGCATTTTAACGGGCGGCATCACGCTGGCTTTTCTGATTCTCCCGATTGTCATCGTCGCCACGCGCGAAGCTCTGCGGACGATTCCGCAAGGCATTGCGGATGCGGCGTTAGCTCTCGGTTCGACCAAATGGCAGGTTATTCGCCATCATCTGCTGCCGTATTCGACGGGCGGAATTTTAACCGGAATCATCATCGCGCTATCGCGGGCAATCGGCGAAACCGCGCCTTTGATTACGATCGGTGCGTTGACGTTTATCGCTTTTCTGCCGCCTTCGCCGATTCAGCCGGAAGCACCTTTTATCAATTTCGATTGGCTTTCATCGCCGTTTTCGGTGTTGCCGATTCAAATGTTCAACTGGGTTTCGCGTCCCGATCAGGATTTTGCCGCCAACGCCGCCGGTGCCGGACTCGCGCTGATTACCGCAACTTTGTCCTTAAACGCCGTAGCGATTTACATCAGATACCGGATGCGAAAGAAAATCAGTTGGTAAAAAAGTGAAAAAGTTTAAAGGTGAAAAAGTGAAAAAGTTTTTCGTCTTTCGGGGTTTTAGCTTATCCTTGAAAAAAGACAGGTTTTATCAGAAGAAGTTCGGTTTATTCAAACAAAACTTTTTCACTTTTAAACATTTTCACTTTTAAACTTTTATAGATTATGAATTCCGTTTCAACAAATCAAGCAATGACAGAAATTTCGGATCCGATTTACAAAGATGAAAATGCTCCGGTCGAGAGCAAGGCGGATGTGCGTAATCTGAGTTTTTTCTACGGAAAGATTCAGGCTCTGAAAAATGTCAGTTTAAGTTTTGCGCTCAATCAGATAACCGCCATCATCGGACCTTCGGGGTGCGGCAAATCCACGCTTTTGCGGTGTTTTAACCGCATCCACGATCTATATCCGGACATTCGCTACGAAGGCGAAATCATAATGCACCCGAGCGGAATAAACATCATTTCGTCAGAAGTAACGCCGCTCGAGATGCGTATGCGCGTCGGGATGGTTTTTCAAAAACCGACGGCTTTTCCGAAATCTATTTTTGAAAATGTCGCGTTCGGCTTGCGTCTTCAGGGCGAAGCCAATTCGACAATCGAAGGAAAGGTCGAACAGGCTCTGAAATCGGCGTTTCTGTGGGACGAAGTAAAAGACCGTCTGCAAAAATCGGCGTATGAACTCTCCGGCGGTCAGCAGCAGCGTCTGTGCATTGCGCGCGTTTTGGCAACGAGTCCGGAAATTCTTTTATTCGATGAACCGACCTCGGCACTCGATCCGACGGCGACCGCCCGCATCGAGGAATTGATCGCCACCTTAAAACAGCAGGTCACGATCATAATCGTCACGCATAATATGCAGCAAGCCGCCCGCGTTTCCGATTCGACCGCCTTTATGTATCTGGGCGAATTGATCGAATTTGATTCGACCGGAAATATTTTCCAAAATCCTTCCAAACAATTGACCGAAGATTATATTACGGGAAATTTCGGATAAAAAGTTTTTTGGTTTTAAGTTAGAATCGGCACTTTAAAGATAAAAAAAGGCGAAACAAATCGCCTTTTTTTATTGATAATTGTAGTTTTTTTCAGCGCGGATTTTCGTTTCCGCCCTGACGCGGATTCGGATTTGTCGGAAAACTTCTCTTTCTGTTTAAAGGCGACCGATTATTTTGATATGGATTCATACGCGGACCGAAAAATCCGCCGCCGACCGGACCGATGCCGTTTTTGAAATACGGATTGCTGTTTCTGCTTCTGCCCCCGTGGCGCGGCGGATAAGAATAATATCCCGATCTGTAAAACGGAAAGGAGCGATAGCCGCCGGAGTTTTGAATCAGATAAATATCGGGAGTGTTCGACGTTTGCAGATATTGCTGTTCGTAATAAAACTGCTCGCGTTCCAGGCGTTCGCGGCGCAGGTTTTCGGCGAGTCTTTCGCGCTCCAGATCAGCTTCTTTGCGCTGCGCTTCCAGTTCTTCCGGCGAAGGAAATCCCAACTGTTCGTAATTTTCCCGCAGATCGCGCTCGGCTTCGAGGCGTTGCTGTTTGTATTTTTCCAGATCGAAATTGGTAATGGTTCTTCGCTCCGTCTGCGCCGAAGCAAAACCGACCGTCATCAGAATCGAACATAAAATAAATAAAACATTTCTTTTCATCACTTTTTTAACCTTCCTAATTTAAGTTTTTAAATTATAACACTAAATTCCGAAGGGGAAAGTTAAATTTAGTTTTACTTCTAAAATTAAAGAA
>CAYUGW010000357.1:0-4917 GCA_964444245.1 uncultured Blastocatellaceae bacterium
TGCGCGAAATGAGGCAGAGCGGCAAAACTCAGTAACATTAGCAAAAACAAAGGTCGAAGCAAACGTACTGCTCGAGAAAACAAAAGTGAAACATTCATATATAAAATCGAAAACAAAGCTGTATAAGGATAATCAAGGCTTTTTTATTTCTTGCTCAATTCCTCAAATTTATTCAAATCCGCACCAGCTTTTTGCCGCTCGCCTATTTTTAAAAATAAAATTGCCCGTGCTTCATAAACTCGAGCGTATTCCGGCTCCAAATCAATTGATTTATTAAAATCTTCTAATGCAAGAGCATAATTACTTTGTTCCAAATAAAGAATTCCGCGATGAAAATAACTTTCAAAATTAGTTGCGTCAACTTGGATTGCTTGATAAAAATCGGCAATGGCTTTATCAATTTCACCTAATTCCCGGTATGCTATCCCGCGTGTCAGATATTTATCAGAATCATAAGAATATAAAGGAATTTCAATATCGAGAATTTCTATCGCTTGTTCAAAGTCAAGTTTTGATTTCGATTCTTCCTTCATATTTGCATAATCAATTCCTCTATTGACAAATGCACTCGCATCTTTTGGATTGAGCCTAATTACTTCAGTATTATCTTTTATGGAAAGTTCTTTTCGATCCGAAAATGAGTAACCGAATCCACGTCCGAAAAAAGCATCTCGATAATCCGGCTTTAACTCAATTGCCTTACTAAAATCCGAAATTGATTTTTTATAATTGCTTCTCAAAGAATGAATATACCCGCGTTTGTAATACAATTCGAAATTTTCCGGATTTTCTTTGATTTGTGCATCGTAGCTTTTTAACAAACAATCATAATCTTTTAGCTTACAGGTTTCTTCCGGCTTCTCAGTTTTATTCCGACTTTGCTTGTCTTCTTCATTTTTAACTTTTTCAGCATTTTCTTTCTGGCTAAAAACATTGATCGAAAAAGCCAACAAAATACAAATAAAGGCGGCGTAAATTGATTTAGATTTGAGCATAGAATTTCACCTTTTGATTAATTTCAATAATCTTAACTCAAGTATTTATTATTGCAAAGAATTTTATTTTTCGACTGACATTTTTGTTTTTGATTTGTTAGCATCAATTCTTTAATTGCCGATGAATAATCCGCCGCCAAAACCGAATGAAAGCCTTGCGCCGCATTTTGCGCTGATCGCCGTGCAGGTGTTTTTCGGCGCGTCGGCGATTATGGGAAAACTTGCGCTTTTAGCCTTTCCGCCGATGGCGATTGTCGGATGCCGTGTCGGCGGCGGTGCGCTGGCATTTTATGTTTTGCAGAGATTTCGCGGCAATTTGCATCTCGATAAAAAGATTCATTATCTTTATTTCGCACTTTTTGCGGTGTTCGGGATTATCCTCAATCAACTGCTTTTTTTTACCGGACTCTCGCTGACAACGGCGACCAATACTTCGCTGCTCGCGGTTTTGATTCCGGTTTTTACGATTGTCGTCAGCGCATTTGTCGGGAATGATATTTTAAATTGGCGCAAAAGTCTGGGAATCGTGATTGCGGCTCTCGGCGTGATTTATTTGATTGATCCGCGTGAAGCGAGCTTTTCTTCGACGACGACGCAGGGCGATATTTTGATTATTCTCAACAGTTTATCGTACGGCGTTTATCTGGCGATTTCAAAAAAACTAATCAGCCGGTACGGTGCTTTGAAATCAATCGCGTGGCTTTTTATTTTCGGAAGTCTGGTGAATGTGCCGATCGGTTTGTATTCGTTTCAAACGGTCGAAATTGAAAAAGTTACGATTATTTCGTGGCTCGCGCTCGGCGGAATCGTGATTTTTTCGACGATTCTGGCTTATTATTTTAATGCGTGGGCTTTGGTCAGAGTCGAACCTTCGGTCGTCGCGGTTTATATTTATTTGCAGCCTTTGATCGGGACTTTTCTCGCCATCACCGTTTTGGGCGAACCCTGGAAACCGCAGATCATCGGCGCGATGCTCCTGATCTTTACGGGCGTTTATCTGGTAACGAAAAAGAAAACCTCAAAAATGGATAATGGATAATTGAAGAATTCTTACATTATCAATTATCCATTGCTCTTAAGCTTTTGCGGAATTTTCGCGGTCGGCGAAGCTTTCCTTGCAGAGTTCAACGAATTCTTTGGAAATCGGCGAATAATAACCGCCGCGCAGGCGTGCCAGACCTAAATCCCATTTAATGTCCGCGCCTTCGAGTTTCCAAGAGATCAATCTGCCGTCAGCAATGTCTCCGGCGACATATTTCGTACCGGAAATGCCGACTCCCATTTTGTTTTCGACCATTTTATTGATCGCTTCCTGACGCGAGAGTTCCATCACGACATTCGGACGGACGTGAGCTTCATCGAAAAATTCGTCAATCATCCGCCGCGCATTCCCGCCCTGTTCGCCTAAGATCAAATTTTCCTTCGCCAGAGTTGCCGCGCTGATCGTTTTCTTTTTGGCAAGCGGATGCGATGGATATGCAATGGCAACCATGACATCGCTGAAAAGCATTTCGGTAACGATATTTGCATTATCCACCGGCAGGGAAACAAAGGCGACATCAATATCGTTGTGCATAATTTTCTCGACCAGAACTTGACTCGTGCCGGAAGAAACCGTAATTTGCCCGTTCGGAAATTTTGCCTTTAAATGTTCCAGAATTTTCGGCAATTGCGCCGTGGCAAACATCGCCGAAGCCGAACCGACGCGCAAGCGTCCGTGTTCCGAACCGGCGACTTCGGCGATTTCGGCGAGCGCCGTATCATGTTCGCGCAGGATTTTCCGCGCCCGCCGCAAAAGATATTCGCCCGCTTCGGTAATAATCACGCGCCGCGAAGTCCTCGTAAAAAGCGGCAGACCTATTTCTTTTTCGATCTGCTGAATCTGCATCGAAATCGCCGCCTGCGTAATATTTAAACGCCGCGCACCTGCCGTAAAGGTCTTTGTTTCCGCGATTGCGATAAATGCTTTTAATTGTCTGATTTCCATCTTTCCCTGCCCGAATTTACATTTATTTATCTGCATTTAACTTAAAAGTAAGTCATCAGCTATGGTTATGGCTTAATGCAATTATTCCGTCCGTTTTTATGAATATCGTTTGAATATACAGCAAATTTGTTTTTTCGTCTATAAGAATCTTTGATGGCAGATTAATTTTTGAGATTTTTTTTCTATGATTTTCTGTAAAACGGAAAACGGGCGAATTCTGACAAAATTCGCCCGTTTCCCGGCTTTCGCGCTGAGGTGATTTAAAAAAGAGAAAAATTGTAACCAAACCAATTTTTCTACCTTATTTATTAATGCGTAATTTTTAAGATAAAACGGTCATTAAAAGTAAAAAAAAAATTCTCGTGAAAAATTACAAAAATAATTCAGGCGAAATAAGGGCGAGTGATTCAAATGAAGGCTTGGCAAAATAATAGCCCTGAAAAAGTGTTACGCCGAAATCTTCCAAAACATTCAGCTCCGATTTTGTTTCAATTCCCTCGGCAATAATTTCGACACCGAGGTCTCTGCAAAGGTGAACCAGATTTTTTACGATAATCCGCCGGTTGCGGTCTTGATCGATATTTCGTAATAACTCCATATCAATTTTAATAAAATCCGGCTGAAACGCCGCCAGCAAATTCAAGCCCGAATAACCCGCGCCGAAATCGTCCAGAGCGGTTTTAAAACCGTGTCGTTTATATTCCAAAACAATATTTTTCAGATGATTATTATCTTCGAGCCGTTCGACTTCCGTTATTTCAAAAATAATTTTCTCAATCGGAAAATTATTTTCGCTCGCGGCGCGAATCGTCGTTTGCAAACAATTTTCCGGTCTGTAAACCGCATTCGGCAAAAAATTTATGCTGACAAATGAATCCATTTCCAGACTTGCCGCCAAATTTACCGCTTTGACGCGGCACGATTGGTCGAATTTATACCTGTTTTGCGGCGTTAATCTGGAAAGAACTTCGCCGGCGGATTCATTGTTTAAGCCTCTGACCAATGCTTCCTGAGCAAATATTTTTTTCTCGCGCAGATCTACAATCGGCTGAAATGCCATCGTAAAATCGAAATCGAGACCGATATTATCTGAACAGGAATTACAGCCGATTGATGTAGGTATAATATTTAATTGCGTATTCTGTGGGAAAGAATCGAGTATCATATTTTGTTGTGTTTTGATGAAGGGGAAACTTATGTTGGATTTGAGTGTTTAAGAAACCACACATTTAATACTATAGAATCTTCCAACTTTTTTCAACTGTTTTTTAAAAATGTTTAACAATTATAATTTTTATATGAAATTTCAAAAAAAATTTCCGGAAATCAGTTTCTTTTCTTGCTCTTTGCGGTTTCACTGTTTTAACCTTTTTGAATGAACTGGGAAATTGAAGATTTTCTAAATAATTCCGACGGGAAACTTTTTATCGAAAATGTGCCGGCGACCGATCTGGCGCAGGAATTCGACACGCCGCTTTTTGTTTTCAGCGAATCACGAATCAGACAAAATATTGCGCGGCTAAACCGGGCGGAAAACGTAATTGACTGCAAATTAAAGATTTGCTACGCCGCGAAAGCCAATTCTAATATGGGAATTTTGCGCTGTGTGAAAGAAGCAAACGCGGATTTGGAAGTAAATTCCGGCGGCGAACTTTTTAAGGCTTTAAAGATCGGATTTCGCCCCGAACAGATTATTTTTAACGGCACGAGCAAAACCGTGCGCGAACTCGAAGAAGCGATAAATGCCGGAATTTACGCGATTCAGGCGGATTCGATTTTCGAGATTGAATTAACCGAAAAAGTCGCTCGAGAACTTAAAAAACGCGCCAATGTATCGCTGCGGCTTGTGCCGGAAATCAAGAGCGACACGCTTTCCGGTTTGCAAACCGCGCTGCTGACCTCGAAATTCGGAATGATGCCGGACGAAGCTCTGTC
>CAYUGW010000358.1:0-4909 GCA_964444245.1 uncultured Blastocatellaceae bacterium
GCGGCATAAAATATATGTCGCAGTTTCAGAGCTGCTTGCACAATATCTCTAACTTATTCTCAAAAACTCAGCGTTATGGGCGGCGAAGCGGGGAATAATCATCGCCGTCTTCGACGGTTTATGTCGCCACTTTAAAAATAAAAACGGCGGTTTTCGGATTGCCGTTTTTTATTTTAAATTCTAGTTTTCACGATAATAAGAATCTACAACCGCTTGTTTTGTATAATTTGCGCCTGCCCGGTCGTCCGCGCCGAGATATTCGAAATCAAATTTTATTTCCTTTTTGCCCTTGCGGATTAACAGGTGTTTTCCGGAATCGTATTCAAAACCGTTTTCTCGCAATGCTTTGGCAATTTTGCGGTTTGCGGTTTTGCCGTTTTCAAATTTGAAATTTGAAAGATCGAGATTGGTGAGAAAAATCCCGTCCGGTTTAAGATATGAAACCGCTTTTTGCAAAAACGTGAGTTTGTCGCCGATGTAATGCAGACCGTGAACGCAGGTGATCAGATCGAAATCGGAAACGGGTTTATAATTTTCAAAAGAAGTTTCGATCAATTGTAAAAACTTAAATTCGGGCGGAATTCGTGCAAAAATTCCGGCAAGATCAATACCGGTGATTTTAATATTTGAATCCTGATTCTCTTTAATGAAAACATTCGCCGCCTCAATCAGAGCGTTTCCTTCGCCGCAGCAAATATCGAGCCAAGCGGTTTGTTTTTCGCCGTAAGCGCGTGATTTCAGAAAACCGGGAATGTCGAAAGAAAGCTCTTTTTGATAACTGTTTCCGCCGAAACATTTCCGGCTGCGGTTCATTAGAGAATTCGCCACGATCGAGGAATTTTCCAGGTCGGGATTATACGGCAGTTTTTTCATTTTACTGATGATTCCGGCTGACTGGAGCCAGGGGCATCCCCGCTTGCATGAGTCCGATAGGACGAAAAAGCGTTTGCATCGAATAAAGTTTATTGCAAGCGCAGGCATTTTTCGCGCTGCCGCGCTCATGCAAGCGGGGACGCTCGCGCTCCAGTCAATTTATTGTCGGCAAAGTAGTAGAAACTTTTTAACTTTTTAACTTTCCCGCATTTCGCCGATCATTTTCTCGATTTCCGCTTTGAGATGCGCCGTGACGATCTCGTATTTTTGTTCGTCGGAAAAATCACTTTCCGAATTTTCATTTTCCATTTTCCGTTTTCCATTTTCCGTTTCTAAAACGTCCTTCGGATAAAACGGTGTGCCGAACTGCACTTTTACTTTTGCGGGGCGGATCATCCACGATTTTCGCGCCCAGACTTTATACACGCCGTCAATGGCGACGGGCAAAATCGGCAGATCGAGTTCGGTGGCGAGGATTGCCGCGCCTTTTTTGAAATTGTGCAGCTCGCCGTCAAAAGCGCGTTCGCCTTCGGGGTAAATGTTCAGAACTTTGCCGTGTTTCAAGCCGATTGCGCCCGCCTTCATCGCTTTCATCAATTGCGTGTCGGGATCGATCGGCACGACGCTCAGCATTTTTGCCACCCATTTCATAAACGAATTGTTGAAATACATATTCGCGCCGACGTGAAAGATGTTTTTGTAAATACGAAACGGATAATTTGCCGTGATGATAAACGGATCGAAATAACTCTGATGATTCGGGCAGATCAAAAACGGGCGTTCCATTTCATTTAGAACTGCCGCGCCTTTGACTTCCAGACTCATAAAGACTTTGTTAAACAGTTTGAACGCGTTATAAGCCGCGTAAGCGAGCGCGGGAAAAACGGTTCGGTCGCGCAAAATATGCTGAACTTCCGGCACATTTTCCGCCTTTTCGCGGACGATCTGCGACCATTTTAAATCGGTTACGAGTTCTGTTGATTCGTCTATGTCGCCGGCGTGTTTTTTCGACAGATCGAGAACGTCTTTGACCGTCAGAGCCTGCGCCGCTTCTTCGCCCTCGAATTCGGTCGAAAAAGCCTGTTCGAGCGCGGCAAAAACCTCGGCGCGCGAAAGCGAATCGAGTCCTAAATCCAGTTCCAAACTCATTTCGGGCGTGACCGTTTCCGCGTCTTTTGAGTTATTTTTGAGAACGGCAACAACCGTTTTACCGACATTGGAATTTAATAAGGCTTTATCTTCGGCGGAAAGTTCGAGCGGTTTTCTGTCGAGCTGGCGGTCGGCGGAAAGTTCTCCGGCTTCGATCTGTTTTTGAAGTTCGAAACGCTTGACCTTTTTCGTCGCCGTGCGCGGCAGCGGTTCGCCCGAAATGATATATTCGCGCACGCGCTGGTATTCAGGCAACGTTCGTCCCAGATTATCGAGGTCGTAGCGCACCCATTCCTTGGAGTTGGCGATTTTTTCCTGTTTCAAAAAGGCGAAATCCGGCACGACGACCGCGACGAGTTTTTCCGCTCCGGCGTGCGCCGCCGATTTGTCCTGCACGCCTAAGATTGCCATTTCTTCGACATACGGCGATTTCAAATAATGATTTTCCAGATCTTCCGGATGAATATTTTTTCCGTTCGGCAAGACGATAACATCCTTTGAACGCCCGACGATAAAAAGATGTCCGTCTTTATCTAATTTTCCTAAATCGCCCGATTTAAACCAGCCGTCTTCGGTAAAAGCTTCTTTTGTCGCTTCGGGATTTTTGTAATAACCGTCGAAAACCATCTTGCCTTTAATCAAGACTTCGCCGACGTTTTCGTCGTTAAGCTCGCCGAGTTTGATCTCCGCGTAATTGACGGCTTTGCCGACCGAACCGACGACGTTATCTTCAAATCTGGTAGCAGTTACCGCGCCGCTCGTTTCGGTCAAACCGTAGCCCTGAATCATCGTAAAACCGAGCGCGTAATAATCTCTGGCAATTTTTTCGTCAAAGCGTGAACCGGCGGAAATCGTTATATCCAATTTTCCGCCGAAACCGTCGTGAACCTTTTTGAAAAGTTTTTTACCGAGATTGACGTTAAAAGCCGTGCGCAGAAAATAATTCGTCTTCAGCATCACTTTAAAAAGCGTCTGGACGACGATTGATTGAGCGCGAACGCCGTCGAAAATCTTTTTATGAAACAAATACCAGATGCGCGGAACTCCGGTTAAAAGCGTGATTTCCTTCGTTTGAAAAGCCCTCGTTAATTCTTCCGGCAAGAGTTCTTTAACATAACAAATCGTGCCGCCGATGCTGGCGACCACCCAGAGATTGACGACCTGCGCGAAAACGTGAAAAAGCGGCAGAACGCTTAAAACGACTTCCGTTTCGGAAATATTCATCACTTCCTGACAGCCGTTCGTTTCATAATAAATATTGCCGTGCGTTAAAGGAACGCCCTTCGGTTTGCCGGTCGTTCCGGAAGTGTAGATCAAAACCGCCATATCTTCGGGCTTGGCGGGAAGCGGTTTTTCGTCATAATCTGCCGGACGCGGTGTTTTTGCCCAATCTGAAAAGGCTTGAAAACCGTTTTCGGACGGCGATTTTTCGTTGCTGAAAAATTCGTCTTGCAGGACGACCGCCGGAACTTGTCTGCCGAGATTTTCTTCGATTTTCTGAAAATCCTCGACAAATTCCTGCCCGATAAAAGCCATCTTCGCTTCGGAATTTTCAAAGAAATTCGTGATCGTTTCGATCTCTCCGTGCGGATCAATCGGCACGCAAACCGCGCCGCGAAAAAGTATGCCGAAATAGCAGATCGCCCAGCGCGGATGATTTTCGCCGATCAAAGCAACGCGGTCGCCGAACGCGATTCCTTCCGATTCGAGCCGAAAAGCGATGCTCCGAATCTCTTCGAGCATTTCCCGATAAGTATATTCCGAACCTTCCACGCCGATCGTTTTCATCGCCAATTTATCGAGATGCGATTCGGCGGCTTCAATTATTTGCCGGCAAAATGAGTTGTTCATAATTATTAGAGGATTTTATCACAGAAAAGGTACGAATTTTTATTGATTTCAAATGTGTAAGACATTTCAGCTTAATTTACACAGAATTTGAAGGTTTTCATCAAATCAAAAATAAATCCCGTTAAGCAAGCGGTCTTTGACCGCGTATCATCGTATAAACACGGTCAAAGACCGCTTGCTTAACGGGATTTATTTTTATTTTATTTCGAAATTGCCCGGTAACACTCCATCACGGGTTTGAAAAGTTCGCCGGTCGAAGGCGGCGTATGGGAAACGGCATTTGCTCCGTCGCCTGAATATAAGCGTTTCCGACGGCGATTTTTCCTTCGTAAACCACGCCGGGCAGAAGATTTGCCGCGCCGAGAAATGTCGCGACGAATTCGGTCAAAGTAATTCAGTTTTAACTTATTACTTTGCGGCAGATGACAGCAATTTCGGATTTTCCTATTATAATAGAGAACGATCACTAAATCGGCGTAAGCACGTTTTCAAGCCTCAGCCGATGTTTTCTATCTATTATTATCGAGCAAGCGTTTTGACATTAAAGCAATGGAACATTTCTTTATCATCGGACTGATACTTATCGCTCTGGCGTTATTCGCCTTTGAAGTGGTGCGCCCGGATATTGTCGCGCTCGGAGTTACGCTGGTTTTGCTTCTGACCGGAACGGTGACGATTGACGAAGGTTTTTCGGGGTTCAGCAACGCGGCGGTCATCACCGTAATTGCGATGTTTATTTTAAGTTACGGGCTAATTCGCACGGGCGTTGCCGATTGGGTTGCCGGATTTATTCTTAAAGTCGGCGGCGAAAGTCCGGTTTTGCTGACTCTCGCCGTGATGTTTTCGGTCGGCATAATGTCGGCTTTTATGAACAATATCGGCGCGGTTGCCGTTTTGCTTCCGGCAATGTTTATCATCGCCCAGCGGTCGAAATATCCGGTAACGAAGCTCCTGATGCCGCTTTCGTTCGGTTCGCTGCTCGGCGGTTTGACGACCGTTATCGGAACGCCGCCGAATCTGCTCGTTTCCATCGCGC
>CAYUGW010000359.1:0-4905 GCA_964444245.1 uncultured Blastocatellaceae bacterium
TCATCGTCGTTACGCCGCCGATGATGTCGTTGGTGAACATCGCTTCGATATTCCAATTTTTTTGTTTCGCTTGCTCGGCAAAATACGCTGCGCCGAGCAGACCTTGTTCTTCGCCCGCGACTGCCATAAAAATTACGGTTGCGTCAAGTTTCATCTTCGACATCACACGCGCCATTTCGATCACGGCGGCGGTGCCGGAAGCGTCGTCATTCGCGCCGGGCGCATCGCAATCTCCGTCGGTCGGCGACGAACACATCGAATCGTAATGACCGGAAACGACATAAATCCGTTCGGGATCGGTCGTGCCTTTAAGTGTTGCCAGAACATTCGTAATATTGGTCGGCTCGGGAATTCTTCGGGCTTTTTCCTGCAAAAAGGTTTGTTTTTCAACCTGCAAGCAGTTGCCGCAATCCTTGGAAATTTGCTGAAATTCATCAAAAATCCAGTTCGCCGCCGCACCGATTCCGCGCGTCGGATCGTTCTGCGACGAAAGCGTGTTGCGCGTGCCGAAGGAAACCAATTTTTTGATATATTCTTCGATCTTATCGGCAGAAATCTCTTTGAGCATTTTATTGATCGCCGGATTCGGCTTCGATTTTTGCACATTTTGTGCCGAAAGATGTGCCGAAGAAATACAGAAAAACACAAATAGACCGATGATTATTTTTGATTTCATAAAGTTTTGTTTGGAAAAAAGATTTAACCAAAGATTAACACAGAATGGACGAAAATTTAAAAAAACTCCACTTTAGCTGTGTTCGATAATTCTATTGATGAAATTAAGATTTTTCTTTTAAATTGCCGTGCATTTGTTCTGTTCAAAATAAACACCGTAATAAAAAATTAACTTTTTGATGGGAGCGCGGGCATCCTTGCCTGCCACGTCGCTTGAAAAGCGGCGTGAAATGCCTTTGCCGATAAATTTGCCTTGAATGAACTCGGAAATTGTTTTCGTGCTGGCGCACTCAGCAGGCAAAAGGATGCCCGCGCTCCCAGCATAAACGCTTTTAACCTTATTTACGGTTTTATTTTTTCAAAGAACATAAGCAGACGGCAATTCATAAAGCCTTTTTAGAAGCTTAAATTTATTTGCTTAAAACATTAAAAGCCCGAAGCGTCGCGCCGTCCGCCGAATATAAAAGCCCGAGCGTTTCGTCGGTCGTAAAACGCGCGTCGGGTTCGGAAACGGGAATAAAACGCGCATCTTTCCCGGTGTGAACATTTACGCCGACGAGTCCTTTTTTGTCAAAAGGTTTCGGCAGATCGGTGTAGAAATACATAAAATTTCCGCGAAATTCCGCCAGGCGTTCTCTTTTAAGAAAGTAATCGGACAATCTTTCGACCTGACGAACGGGATCGAGCCGTTCAAAGACGCTTTCGCGGACATCGTTGCCTGAAGGCGTAACCGAGCCGATAATTCTGCCGCGAATCGTATTTGAATTAAAAATCCGCAAATTGTCGGCGCGGCTTAAAAGATTCGGATTTCTTGCCAGAGAACCGAAAATATAAATTTTGTTTGAAACATAATTTTTCGCCGAATTGCTTGCCAGAGTCGTCAGATCAAAGGCGGAAAAACGCGTTTTCAACCCCGACCAGCGAAGAGACAAAACCGAACGTGCAACACCCGCTCCGCGATATAAATTCAACGCCGAAGTCGCCAAACCGCCGTAACGAAAATAAAGCGCGGTCGCCCGCAGAGCGATTCCCGCAACTACCCGCAGAACGCCGCGCGAAGGTGCTTTATGTTTGACGCGCCAAACTTCGAGGGATTTTTGATCTTTGATCTTTGATCTTTGATTTTCGCTTTGAAATTTGAAATTTGAAATTTGAAATTTAGTTTTTACAAATTCGTGTTTATCCGTGTTTATCTGTGGATAAATTCTTTCTTTATAATCATTTACGCCTTTGCTTACGCGCGGGCTTCCGCCGTTTGTGTTTGAAACGCGAAACGCGGCGATTTCATCGCGACCGCCGACAACCGCTTCGCCGCGTTCGTTTATCAGGACAAACTGCGCGTCCGTTATATCGTGTTCAAATTTTGCTTTGCGCTCGCCGTTTCGAGCGTCAATCACAATCAAATCGTCTTTATCGGCAATCAGAATCGTGTCTAAATCGGCAAAAACAAAATTCGTCAAACCTTTGTCCGCGCCTTTGAAACGCCACAGACGTTTTCCGGTTTTCACATCAATCGCCGAAACTCCGAACGGACCGTGTTTTTTGATTTTGCCGTCACGAATACTTGTAAATTGTCCGCCCGTGCGAACGTATAACACATCTCCGAGAATTGCCATTTCCGGCGCAACGCCCAGATCGTCGGCTCGCCAGATGATTTCGCCGGTTTTTCTATCAACCGCGCGGATTTTTCCGCGTCCAGAAATATATACGTTTTTTTCGTCAAAAACCGGATCGGCATCCGTTAGAGCGAGATTGTCTTCATTGATGCTGAATTCTTCGCGCCGTTTTTCTTTTCCGGTTCGCGCGTCATAACTGGTCGCGCCTTCGTAAAAAAGATAGAGTCTGCCGTCCAAAATCAGCGGTGCGCGATAATTGTCCAAAGTATGCGGAACTTCGCCCAAATCTTCGCCAAATTGCGCGGGCATCATTTCGACATCGGAATCGAGTTGTTTTTTCCAGAGCTGTTCGCCGTCCGAAAGGCGTAAAACGTGAATTTGCGGCGAGCGTTTGAATTTTTCGCCCGGTTTGCCGAATGCTTTTTTGACCAAAACGACGGCAAGCAAATCCTGCGCGGGTTCGACCGCTAATTGCATCACTTCGCCTTTGATTTTATCGCTGCGCCAAATGGAATTTCCGGTTAAAAGATCAACGGCTTCGAGGCGAGATTTGTTGCCTTCGTCGTGCGAAATCAAAATCAAATCCGTTCCCGGAATCGGCGTGACGGCGGTTTCATCCAAACCGCGATGCGATCTTCGCCACAATCTCTGACCGTTTTCGCCGTCAATCGCATAAATCGAATTATCCGTTCCGGCAAGCAAAATGCCGAAATCGGTCGTTTGATAAAACTGAATTTTTCCGTCAAGACTCGCCTGCCAAGCGGTTTGCGCGTTGGAATTTACCGCAAAAAGGCACAAAAAACACAAAAGTAAAACTAAAACTTTCATAAGCTTATTTTAGCTTTTAATTAAAACGATTGGAAATCAGATCAAAATTAAAATATAAGAAGCTGTTTAGTAAGGAATGTGTAAAAAATAAAGTATAACGATTTGATATTTTTCAAATTGCCGCATCGCCGGGAGCGCAGACAGCCTTGTCTGCATGAGTGCGATAGCACGAACAAGTGTTTGTCATCAAATAAAGTTTAGAGCAAGCGCAGGCTTTTTCGCGCCCGACGCGCTCATGCAGACTGGCAGTCTGCGCTCCCGGCATTCGCGGTTATTATTCTCGTTTTTACTGAAAGATATTGTGAGAAATCGCAAATTACTGAATTCGATAAGCCTTCGTTTTCCAGACGACGACGACCACGCCGCCCAATTGATTGCCGATAGAACGCAAGCCGGAATCGAGTTTTCTGTATTCGTTCGTACCGCGCCGGACGTTGGTCGTCGGCTGATTGCGGTAAGCGGAATCGTACCAAACGCCGTCTCTTCGGTTAAATGTTTTCCCGCCGATCTGTCGTCCGCTGCTTAAACTTGCGCCCTGTGCATTTTCTTTGTCCGAAATGTCGCCTTTCGCTTTATCGCTGCCGCTGCGTTCGCTCAGGATTTCATTTTTTGCAGGTTTTTTCGCAGTTCTTCGCGCTTCCGGAACTGATGCAGGTTTCGGAGGCGGTTGAGATTCTGCGACAATCGGTGATTGCCTTTTAATTTCGGGTTGCGGTTGAGTTGAAGTTACGATGTCTGCCGGCGGAGTTTCTTCTCTCGATACGGCTGAATCTAAATCATTTTCATCACGCGACAGTATTGCCGGAGTTGAGTCCGTCGTCGGCATTTGTTTTCTGTCGTCTGCTTTATCGTCAGACGAATTAGTATTGAAAATTTCCGGCGACCTTTGCGGCGCAATAACTGTCGTATTAGCCGCCATATCGGAATCAGGTGCAGAATTATTCATCACGCCGCTTGTATTGGCATTTGCGGTGAAAATTTCGCTTTGATTCGGCATACTTGCCGGATTTATCGAATTTGCGTTTGATGATCGGGCAACTTCCGAATTCATTCCGCTGAAATTCTGCAATGCAATAAATGCCGTAAGTCCCGTAAAAGCAAGAACTAACGCGCCCATCATATATGCCAGATTCGGGAACGCGAAAAGTTTTCGATACCAGGGAATTACCGGTGCAATAACTGTGGCTTTTTCTTCCTCTACGGTTTCAACTTCGTTTTCACCGTTCAGCAAAATCAATTCCGACAGATTTTTTCGACACGAATCGCAATCCGCGAAATGTGCCGTCAATCGCTGTTTTGCCTTTTCGGGCAGAGCATTTTCGGCAAATGCGGAAATTTCGTCTGCGTCGAGATGCGCCCCTGCAAGCGAATTATCTGCCGAAATATCGGCATCGCTTTTCGGCATCCGGCGAAGCAGAGCATCAATTTCTTTGTCGAAGTCTAATTCCATCTAATACTATTTCAAATTTCAAATTTCAGATTTCAAATTTCAGACAGCTTGTATTTTCAGTAATTTACAAAAATCAAACCGTATAATTACTGCCTAAAAAGCATATAAATTAAAAAAAATCGCTGATCTTAAAATTCATTTGCAAAAGTTTTCAATTTCTCCCGTCAAATACGGTTTCAAAATTTTCAAAACCAATTAAAGAACGCCCGAACGGAAAAATTCTTGCACCAATACCGTAAATAATAAAAGATTAAACAATTTTTCCATATTGATACCGAGTTTGGATGCCGTTTCCGACAGGTTTCGTTTGACCTCATTTTCATCCCAACCGTGTTT
>CAYUGW010000360.1:0-4887 GCA_964444245.1 uncultured Blastocatellaceae bacterium
CGCTTGCCGACCTGATAACTCTTCTATTTTCAACTTGATGGCTTGAGCTTCGGTCAGATATTCCGCTTCCGGCAAGCCTCTTTTTCGCGGGCTGCATCGCATCCGTCAGATGCAATGCGCATCAATAATGTGTAGTTTTTGACTTCCTCGTTCGACTCGCGCTTTCTGCTCTAAATCTTTCATTTCCCGCAAAAGATGGGCATAACAATACTGAATCGCGCGTCGGCACACGGTTGTATCCATTGTAGCGGTCAACCACTAATACTCCGCCAAGTTGCTCTGTTCCCAACACTTCTCTGACGACGCCGGCACTACGGGTTTCTCTGAAAAGATGCAAACTGAGCTTATTCCGAGCCGCGCATACCAACTGTAGCCATTGCCGTCATCGGTGCGCCAACTCGTTACATCGGCGTGCCTGATTTCTGCACGGGCGATAATCACTTTTCAGTTTTTCCAAACCCGGCTCAATCATTTTTCCGATTCGCTTTAATGCTTCCGAGAGCGTCGAATAATTGATCGAAAATCTCTCGGCGATCTGTCCCAATGTGCGTCCTAAAACGTAATGCTGTTCGGCGACTTCCGCGATCAATTCATTGCTCAATGAACATCCGGCAAAGACATTTCCAACTTTTCCGCTTTCGATTCGCCGACACTTCGGGCAAACTTTCCGCTCAATCTCATAATAAATCTTCTTAACTCTTTCGCGTTCAATTTCATACACGCTTCGCTCATTTGACGCGCAGCCGATTAAGCGCACACGCGCAATCCGGACAAGTTTCGGCTTGCGTCCCGGCAATCCGCGTTTGGTCAGCTTCCTCACGAGAAAATACTTGCCGCCCGACTCCGCGATGTCCTTTGACTGCTCCGCCTGTCTTAGCTTGATTTTCTGCTAATGAATTCTTTTTGACCGGAATCTGCGAACTTGGCGTAGATGAACCGAAAAAACCTTCTTTATTTTTCCTTTCATTAGCGCAAACTTTCAGCCGAAGCCGCTGAACTTCTTCTTTGAGCCGATCAATCTCGCGTTGTTTGTCCAAACAACCCTCACATAAATTTACTCCATACTCTTTGATTTTCGGCAAATTGTAACCCACATCTGATAGAAATAGCTAATTCCGCTTATTTCTAAAACTTTTTACTGAGACATTACTAATTTGACTTCAACCGCCGTAATCGCTAACATCTTAAATTGCTTTTTGAATATGCTCCCGTAGCTCAGTTGGATAGAGCAACAGCCTTTAAATGAAGGAGCCTGTATAGGGAATTAGTAACTTATACAGTGGAGAGTGCTATATCGGTGAATATCTAAGGGAATTGAAAAATTCCTATGACAACACCGAGGGAATTTTTTGAATTCGTTCAAAATCGATCCGTAGAGACTATACGCACTCAGACTGAAATGTCTAAGATATAGTCCAGACTTTCAACTTGTTTTTCTTCGGGAAAACAGGGCTTGGGAAATCAAGTGAGGTACGCTAAGCTGTGGGTCGCACGTTCGAGTCGTGCCGGGGGCATTACCATTTTTTACAAAAAAAAGCGGACATCAATTTTCGGTGTCCGTTTTTTCGTTTGTCGCGTCGGTGTCGGTGTGATTTTTGAGAGGATTTTTGATCAAAATATCAATCTCGACCGGAACGACGCGTTTGAATTTTAAGAAGGATTTCTTAAATTGTCCGAAAACGAAAACTCTGCCCGTAACGCGCCATTCGTCTTTTGAATCCTTGATTTCCTTGAACGCACCGCTGAGAGCCTGACCTGTGCCGAGAAAAATTTTGAATGTTTTCGGCAAGATTACGGGTTCATTTTTCTTGAAATCAAATGATTCGTCGTATTCCTCGACCGAAACCTTTAAGCCGTTGACGCGGAAATCGTGAAACGAGAGAAAATCAACCGTTCCGCTCTGCTCGATTGAAGAGATTTCCGCCGCGAGTTCGAAGGTGATTCCGGTCAGCGAAACGTCGAAAACTTCCGGATCGTTTATTTTGACGAACGCTTCGTTTTTTTCTTTTGAATTTTCATTTCTATCGCGTTCGGTTTTAACGGCGATTTTCGCCTTGTGAACTTTGTAGCCGCGAATTCTGTCGGGCAAATCCTGCGCGGGAATATTGGCGGAAAAAAGCAAAAGAAATATAAATGCGATAAACAAAGACTGGAGCGCAAGCGGCTCGCTTGCACCGTCGCGGTAGCGGCGGAAAGGCGTTTGAAACCAAATCGAGTTTATTGAAAATAGAGGCTTTTTCGCGCTATCGCGCTCATGCAAGCGAGCCGCTTGCGCTCCAGTCGTTCCGGTCTTTTTTTTCTTTTTACTATTCATTCGGTAGAAATATCTCGAAAATCGTTCCTTTGTTTAATTTGCTTTTAACTTTTATGTTTCCGTCGGCGGCTTCGACCGCCGTTTTCACCGCGTCCAAACCGACACCGCGACCGGAAATTTCCGTGATTTCGGGCGCGGTTGAAAATTCGGATTGAAAAATCATCTCCAGCGTTGCTTCATTCGTCAGATTTTTTTCTGCCGACTTTCGGCGGATTTTCTCCAAATCTATTCCGCGACCGTCGTCGGAAAATTTTAGTTTGAAACCGTTTTCCTTTGATTTTAACTCAATTATTATTTTTCCGCGCGTCTCAAATGCGTGACCGACCGCGTTGCGCGTGAGATGCAGAAGTGCGTCGAAGAGCAATTTAAGATTTTTTTCGGAAATATCAAACTTTTCGCCGGAAATTTCAAATTCGACCGATTTTCCGAGCGATTCGGCAACCGCTCTGCCGTGCGAAACCGCTTGCGCCAGAACGCCTTGCAGGTCGAACGCGAAAATTTCGGGCGAACCGTCAAAAATAATTTCAGCCGAAAAATCTTTAGTAATTTCCTGAATTCGTTCGGAGTTTTCAAGACTCGCAAACAGAATTTGAAAACCGATTTTACCTTCTTTTGTAAATTTCGCGCTTGGAAATGTGGCAATTATTTCGCCCGAATTTGTTAAATTTTCCCGAAAACTTTTAAATCCGGCGGAAAAATCTGCGGGCTGAAAACCGATTTCCGCGCAGAACAGATTTTTGCCTTTTTCCAGTTCCGCATAGAGCGCGCTCTTTTCCTGTGAAGATAAATTGGCGGAAATTTCCGGCGGAAGTTTGGCGATAATTTGTTTGAAATCCGGCGAATGATTTGCGGCAGGCGCGTGTTTTTTTAGCTTTTTGAGAAAATCTTCGGGAATTTCAAAATCGTTTTGTTCAAATGATTTCTTTAAAAGTCCGATTCCATCAAGCAGAATTTTATAAAAACTTTTAGCCTGATTTTTCGCCGAGAGAAGATTTTCGAGTTCGTGCGCCAGACGGGCGGAAACATTTAAACCGAAGGTTTGCGAAGTGCCTTTTATCGTGTGAAGCGCGCGAAAAAGCGCACCTTTTTCCGCTTCCGACAGATTTTCTTTGTTTTCCGAATCGGCGATCAAATTTTGCAATTTTTCGATGGATTCGGCTAGAAAATGTTGGCGAAAGTCTTTCATTTTTCAAAACGCTTTTTTTTATTTAAAGGGGTTTAGGGGATTAAAGCGATGAAGCGTGAGTTTTTTCGTTCAGGTTTTCCGTGTCGGTTTTTTTATTTTTTTTTACGGCTTCCTTTTCCAGATCGTGTTTGATCGCGTCGAGAATGCCGTTGATAAACTGCGTCGCCTCGTAGGTTGAAAATCTGCGGGCGATTTCCAGAGCCTCGTTGATGACGACAGTGTGCGGCGTTTCCTCGAATAAAAACTCGTAAACCGCCAATCTCAGCACATTCCGGTCAACGACCGCCATTCGCGGAATGCGCCAATGCTCGGCACGTGTGCGGATTTTTTCGTCAATCTTTTCAATCTCGCGCCGTGTGCCGACCGCCAAATTGTTGGCAAATTCACGAGTCGGTTCGTCCAATTCAGGATCGCCGAGTTCGTTCCAATAGTTTCGTGTCAAAGCACTTCCGGTGGTTTTCGCAACATCCGCCGCAAAAAGCATCTGCAAAGCGCATTCGCGTGCTTTACGCCGTGTTCCCATAAGCCTTGATTTTCAAACGACGTGCGGAAAAGCCTTCTTTTTACTTTCCGAAGATTCGCTTCCGCCGTCCATACCTTTATATAAATTTACGAGTTCGACCGCCGACATTGCGGCTTCAAACCCTTTGTTTCCGGCTTTTACGCCGGTTCGGTTAATTGCTTGTTCGAGTGTGTCAGCCGTTATAATTCCGTAGAGACACGGAACGCCAGTTTGCATCGAAGCGTTTGAAACACCTTTCGTGGCTTCGCCCGCGACATATTCAAAGTGCGGGGTTTCGCCGCGAATTACCGTGCCGATGCAGATAACCGCGTCGAATTTTCCGCTTGCCGCGACCTTCAGAGTCGTCAGCGGTAATTCGAACGAACCCGGAACTTTGAAAACCTCGACCGAATCTTCATCCGCGCCCAATCTTTCGAGCGCGTCCAAAGCACCTTCGATCAATTTCGATGTCAAAAAATCATTCCAACGCGCCGCAACGATCGCAAAGCGAAATCCCGAAGCGTTTAATAATCCCTGATGAACTTTTGGCTGCAAAAATTTTCTCCCTCAAACAAGCGCGATTTATCAGTCTATAAGTATAAAGACGCAAAACCAAAAAGGCAAAGGTAAGCAGTAAGGCAAAAGTAAAAAGGCAAAAGGCAAAAATGAAAATCTTTTTTAAATAATTGAAATCACTCGACTTAATTGTGTAATTTAATAAAATCAAAAAACCCGATTACTTTTGCTTACCCGCTTAAAATCAATTTATAATGGAAAATGGAAAATGGAAAACGGATAGATAAGAATAATTAGGCATTATCAATTATCTATTTTCTTCGATTATCTGCCTTTAAAAACGGGCGGACGCTTTTCTAAAAATGCGCG
>CAYUGW010000361.1:0-4863 GCA_964444245.1 uncultured Blastocatellaceae bacterium
TCTGCAAACGGCTTCGCACAAACTTGCGGAAGTTCTCTACAGCCAGCAAGCGGCAACTCCCGAAGGCGAAACTGCCGAACAAGCATCTTCGGCAAGCGCGGGAAGCGGTGACGCGTCTTCAACTTCGAGCGAAACGGGCGGCAGCAGTGATGATGTCATTGACGCGGAATATGTTGATGTCGAAGAAGAAGAAGAAAAGAAGAAGTAAAAGGTAAAAAGTAAATAGGCAAAATACTTTTCACTTTGAATTGAAAATCAGCCGTTGATTTGTAATTCGTTGCAGTCAACGGCTGATTTTGGGATACTTCAAAGACTATGAGTGTTGTAATTGAATTAGACGAAAAAATAATTGCCGAAGTTGATATATTCGCTAAAGATTTTAAGAAAACTCGTGAGCAGTATATCAATGATGCTTTGCAAAAATCGTTTGAAGAAGCGCGTAAAAAAAGTGAAATGTCAGATAAAGATCGGCGTTTTATCGAAAGCTACGAAAGAATTCCGCAACAACCCGAAGAGTATGAGATTTGGGAAGACGAGCAGGTTTGGGAGAACGAATGATTCAGGGCGTATTTATTTATATAAGTTTAAATCACCGAACAAACGCCGTCCTGTTTTAATTTTAACCAAAAGTGTATTGATTGCCGGACTGAAGGCGATTTCTGTCGCGGAAATTACTACTACGATTCGCGGAAACGATGCGGAAGTTATTTTGGATGAATCAGACGGATTGAGAGAACTGTGTGCAGTAAATTTGGTTAATATTCAAACTGTTCAAAAAAATAAACTTAGTGGTTATATTACACATCTATCAGCCGATAAGATGCACGAAGTTCGACAAGCAATTGAATATACATTCGGACTTGAAATGCTGTAAAAATTATGAGCGTTGCAGTCGAACCGGACGAAAAAATAGGTGCGAAGATTGATGCTGTCGTTAAAGATTCTGACAAAAATCACTTGCAATATATTAATAAAACTTTAGAGAAATCTTTACAAAGAGATTTAGCTCGAAAAGGAAAACTTTCGGAAGAAGAAGTTAGAAAAATGTATAAAGAAGCTTACGAAAAGTTTCCCGATGCAACCTGATGAGTTTGAAATTGAAGATGAGCAAATGGAAGAATTTTGGAAACAAACATAAAAAAAGACGATATTAGCTAACACATATCTTTCCGATCAACGGATGGAAGAAGTTTTTGAAGCGATAAAATTTGCATTTGGTTTTGATAATAAATAAGTGGCAAAAAAAGATTATTACAAAATACTCGACGTAAAAAAGGACGCAAAAGCGGACGAGATAAAGAAGGCTTACCGAAAATTGGCGCGTAAATTTCATCCGGACGTAAATCCGAACGATAAAGCCTCGGAAGATAAGTTTAAGGAAATTCAGGAAGCCTACGACGTTTTATCCGATGAGAAAAAGCGCAAAGTCTTTGATCGTTTCGGTTATTACGCGGACAATCTCGACGTAAATTCGCCATACGGCGCGGGCGCGTCCGGCGGCACAGGCGGTGCGGGCGGATTCGATTTTTCGGGTTTTACGTGGGAAGCCGACCAAGCCGGTTCGAGTAGTTCGTCGAGTTTTCGTGATATTTTTTCAGACCTTTTCAGCGGCGGCGGAACAAAACGCGAACCCGAACCGCCGCGTGCCGTTCCGAAAAAAGGGAAAGATATCGAAATGCCGCTTGCCTTGAGTTTTGAAGAATCGGTGACGGGTTTGACCACCAATATTACGGTCAAACGCTCCGAACAATGTTCGCGCTGTCAGGGCGCGGGCGATACGGGCGGTCCGGTTGTCGTTTGTTCGACCTGTAAAGGAACGGGACAAGTCCAGAGAACGGGCGGACGATTGCAGTTTTCGCAAACTTGCCCGGATTGCAGCGGCACAGGTCGCCGCCGCCA
Organism: uncultured Blastocatellaceae bacterium; assembly: GCA_964444245.1. GTDB lineage: Bacteria > Acidobacteriota > Blastocatellia > Pyrinomonadales > Pyrinomonadaceae > JAHCHG01. The sequence goes on from CAYUGW010000361.1 coordinate 1,900, forward strand.
GCCTTGTTCGCTCTGCAGCGGAAAAGGCGTTACGCCGAAAACCGAACAGGTGAAGATCAGAATTCCGGCGGGCGTTGATACGGGTTCGCGGGTGCGGATTCCGAAAAAAGGCGAAGGCGGAAGATTGGGCGCACAGCCCGGCGATTTGTTTATTCTGACAAATGTCGGGAAACACAAACATTTCAGCCGGAAGGGCGATAATATTTATGTAACCGTTCCGATCACCGTGCCGGAAGCCGCACTCGGCGCAAAGATCGAAGTTCCGACCGTGGAAGGAAAGGCGCAATTGAAAATTCCTGCGGGAACAAAATCGGGGCAAAAATTCCGCTTGAGCGGACGCGGATTTCCCAGTTTGAGAAACCCTAACTTGCGCGGCGACCAATTCGTCGAAGTGCAGATAACTCTGCCGCGCATTACTTCGGAGGAAACAAAGGAAATTTTAAGGCAGTTTGAAAAGGCGAACCCGGAAAATCCGCGTAAGATTATGGGGTTGGAATAAGTTATTAAATGGTCTTTGATCTTTGATCTTTGTTTGATTCATTAATTTGAAGTAAATCAGACAAAAACCAAAGATCAAAGATCAAAGACCAAAGACCGAAATGAAAAAGAAGGTTAAAACATACACGATCAGCGCAGTTGCGGAACTTTTTGAAATTCATCCGCAGACGCTCCGGCTTTATGAACGCGAAGGCTTGCTCAAACCTTCGCGCTCGGAAGGCAACACGCGTCTTTATGAAGATTCCGACCTCGAACGCCTCGAAGTAATTTTATCTCTGACGCGCGATTTGGGCGTAAATCTCGCAGGTGTCGAGATTATCCTTAATATGCGCGAAAAAATGGATGCGATGCAGCGCGAATTTGAACGCTTTTTCGAATACTTGCGAACGCACGCCGATGAAATTGGCGGGAAAAGCGATATTCTTTCCGAATCCGAAGCCCTGATCCCGATTTCGCGGCTCTCTGTTTCCACATTTTCTTTCAAATATAAAGATGAAGAATAGGGAAAGATCAAAAGATCAATCCCTTTTTTTTCAATTATTTAGACAAATTTTCAAATTTTCGTGTTTTCAGTTAATATCCATTTAATCTCAAAAATCTAAATTACTCTTTACAAAAACAGCTTTTTATTACAAAATAATTCGTTCAAAAAAACTCATTCAAAACTTTTTTTTAGGAGCAATATAATGAAAAAGATTCTTGGAAGAACTGTGCTTCCAATACTGGTTTTTAATCTATTATTTTTATTTACGATCAGCAGTTATGCCCAAAGTCTCGATCAGGTAACGGTCAGCGGCAGAATTGTTGATTCAAACGGTTTATCAATCGTCGGCGCGACCGTTACGGCAACACTTATCGAAACCGGTATCGAGCGAACCGCTGTCACCAATGACGACGGACGATACAGAATTATCGAACTCCAACCCGGACTCTACAAAATTTCCGCAGCGGCAAGCGGTTTCGGAACAAAGGAAAAGATTGATCTCGAAACGGTTTCCGGGCAAAATGTCCAGCTCGATTTTTCACTCGATCCCGGCGATGTCGTCGTTGATCCGGTGCAAGTTACCGACGAAGATTCATCACCGGTTGACACAACCCGTACAGTCGTCGGCGGAACGATCACGAGCCGGGAAATTGAAGAACTTCCAAATAATTCGCGCGATGCGTTAGATTTGGTTTTCACGCTCGGCGGTGTTACGGAAGAAGCGCTTTCAACGCGGGATTTGTCGGTTGATAAAGGCGGACCGGATGAAACCGCACCGCGCAATTCGCCGGAAGAAGTCGGAGTTTTCGCGCTTTCCGGCGGCGCGGCTTATTCAAATAATATTACGATTGACGGGTTTGATAATAACGATGACCGCGTCGCAAGTTTTCGTTTTCAGCCTTCGGTTGAAGCAATAGAAGAAGTTCAGGTTATCACTAACCAATTTTCAGCCGAATATGGTCGAGCCTCGGGCGGGCGTGTTAATATCCGAACCAGAGGCGGCACAAGAAAACTTCGCGGGCGTGCCTATTACTTTTTTGAAGATGAAAGTCTGAACGCCAACAGTTGGAGCAATAATCGGCGTGGAGTTCCGCGTCCGATTTTCCAGCAGAATGTTCCCGGCTTTACGCTCGGGGGACCGATTCCATTCGGATATTTTAAGAATAAAACCTATTTTTACGGTGCATATGAATACGATTACATTTTCGATACAACCGTAAACGATACTTACATTCCACTTATTCAAAATTCACTTTTTCCGCTGCCTGCACCAACTTCCAACGAAATAATTACTGACTGGGCAGGAACTCCCAGCGCCACTCAGTTCGGCAGATTTGTTCAAGGAACAGACACGCCGCGCCGCCGTCATAAACTTACCGGACGCATTGATCATAGTTTTACAAATAATCATTTTATAATGTTTAACTATCAATTCGGTAAAATAAGCGATTTCCGACAGTTTAACGGCGGGAACAGATTGGCGGAATCTCTGATCGGCAGAAAGAGAGATACTAATGCGCTTAACTTTACGCACAATTACGTTTTTAATTCCAAAGCGGTTAATCAATTCAAGTTGCAGTATTCTACGCTCGAACCGCAAACTGTCGCTGATGGACAATTTGTAAATCCGGTCGTAATAATCGGTTTTCGTGAACCGGGTTTAACTTTTAACACAAGCCTGGTTGCCGGTTCTTCAACACTTGGAACATCTGACCGGAAAGAAAATCGCTGGCAAATTCAAGATAGTTTTAACTATGTAGCCGGTCAGCATACGCTCCGATTCGGTTTTGATGTTCAGCATATTGATTCGACACACATAGATTTATCCGATGCCAGCGGCACATATAATTTTGGCGATCCTTTGTCAACGACAACCGTTCCGCAATGTTTAATTGATCCCAGTGATCCCAATAGCGGACGCATTAGGGGCGGCGGATTGGCATACCAAAGAGGATGTGTCGCACGCTATCGCCATAATTTCT
>CAYUGW010000362.1:0-1584 GCA_964444245.1 uncultured Blastocatellaceae bacterium
CCCATTCCGTTTCCACCCGGAACGCCTTTGCCTTCCGCATCGAATGCGCGGCACAATCCGTCGGGCGAAGCAACGCCGCCCGACGTATAAAAATAACCTTGTTTTTCGGGAACGCCAATCGAAACACCGCCCGCCAGAGCGATGTCGGATTGCCCGTTGAGCAACGTCTGACACGCCAGATGAACGGCAACCAACGAAGTCGAACAAGCCGTCTGCACATTAAAGCTCGCTCCTTTCAGATTCAATTTATAGGAAACGCGCGTCGGCACAAAATCCTTATCAAACCCCATCAAAGCCTGTATAGCGCCGACCGAAGACACTAGATTTTCGTCGGCAAAAAGCCGAAAAACATACGGACTCGAACTGACGCCGGCAAAAACGCTGATTGCGCCCGGATAGCGATGTGAATCGTAACCGGCGTGTTCCAAAGCCGTTACGCAGCCTTCGAGAAAAATCCGGTGCTGCGGGTCCATCAGTTTCGCTTCGAGCGGCGAATAACCGAAATATCGCGCATCGAAAAATTCGATATCTTCGAGCCATCCGCGGGCGCGAACGTAATTCGGCTGATTAAATTCCGCTTCGCCGACTCCGGCGGCAAGTAATTCTTCGTCAGTGAAATTCGTGATTGAACAAATTCCGTCGCGCAAATTCCGCTCGAATTCTACAATATCGCGCGCGCCGGGGAATCTGCCCGCCATTCCGACGATAGCGACATCATACGGCGAAACCGCTTCCAAATCGTCTTTTTTGTTTTGCGTTTCCAACATCTTATTAAACCTATTTTCCGCCCGCTGTGCGCCGATTCATCATTTTTCGGCGGTTGGCGGCGCGTTCGATTGCCGTTGTCTGCCCGACCGATTTATCGATTTCGGATTCGCCTAAAAATTCCGCCAAAGCGCGAATCGTCGGGTAACGAAACAAATCTACAACCGCCAATTTCGCGCCGATTTTCTCGCTTAAAGCCGCATTGACCTTTAGCAAAAGCAAAGAATGCCCGCCGAGGTCGAAAAAATTATCGGTTACGCCGAAATTTTCCGTCTTTAAAACATGGCGCCAGACAGCGGCGATTTCCTTTTCGAGATTGTTTTCCGGCAAAAGAACCGTGCGGTTTTCCGGCTTCGTTTCAAAATCGGACAATGCGCGAAAATTGATTTTGCCGTTCGGCAGGCGCGGAATTTCCGGCAATTGCACGAAAACCGGTATCATATAATTCGGCAAAGTTTTCTTTAATCGCCGCCGCAGATTTTCAATGTCAAAATTTACCGCGCTCGTTGAAATATAAGCGACAAGCTGCGCTTCGCTTTTTTCGTTATTTGAAGCTGCAACGATTGCTTCCCGAATTTCAGCCGATTTTTTTATCTGCGCTTCGATTTCGCCGGTTTCGATGCGGAATCCGCGAATTTTCACTTGATTATCTGCGCGTCCGAGCAAATCAATTGCGCCGTTTGTAATCATTCGCACCACATCGCCCGTGCGGTAAATTCTTGCGCCCGCTTCCTGCGAAAACGGATGCGGAATAAATTTATCCGCCGTTAAATCCGGCTTTTTATGATAACCGCGCGTCAAACCTGCGCCGCCGATAAA
>CAYUGW010000362.1:1594-4849 GCA_964444245.1 uncultured Blastocatellaceae bacterium
AAAAGCTCGCCGATAAATCCGCGCGGCAACGGGTTGAGCGACGAATCTAAAACAAATGTTTCAGCGTTTTCAATCGCTTCGCCGATTGGAATTCGCGCTTCGGTTTGGCGTTCGGAAGTTTCGTAAAGCGTTGCGGTTACGGTCGTTTCGGTCGGACCGTAAGCATTGAAAAGTTTGATTTTGCCGTTTGTAAATTCGTGCCATTTACTGACAGAAACAGGCGAAACTTGTTCGCTGCCGGCAATCATCAAACGCAAAGATCCCGGTGCTGCCCCGCCGCGCGATTGGGTTTCCGTAAAACTTTGTTCCCAAAATGACGCAGGTAAGTTCAAAACGGAAATCTTTTTTTCGTCCGCTATTTTCCAGAAATTTCGCGCCGAAGAAAACATTTCGTCGCTTCTGACAACGACACAACCGCCGCAAACAAGCGTCGGGAAAATCTCTTCGGCGGCAACATCAAAACCAACGGACGAAAACCACAAAACGCGGTCGTTCGTCGTTAATTCATATTTTTTCGCAATTGCCAGTGACAAATTAAGCAAATTTTTGTGCGTCGCCGTTACGCCTTTCGGCTGACCGGTCGTTCCCGATGTATAAATCAAATACGCCGCATTTAGTTCGTCAAATGAATTGCAAAAGTTCGATTTTTCATTTCTGATATCTTCAATGTTGATAATCGGAACGTTCGTTTTCAAAGATTCGGCTAAATCCCGGTTCGCTGCATCGCAAATAATCGCCGAAATTTGCGCGTCGTTCGCCATAAACGCTAATCGTTCAGGCGGATAACTCGCGTCAATCGGCAAATAAGCCGCGCCTGTTTTCAAAACGGAAAGCAACGCTTTGATCGAGTTTGCCGAGCGATTCAACAGCAAACCGACGATTTTTTCCGTTTTGACATCAAAATTTTTCCACAGATTTTCTGCCAATCCGGAAGAAAAATTATCAAGTTCGCCGTAATTTAACGCCGAATTTTCGTCCTCGACCGCGATTAAATGCGGATTTTCCCGCGCCTGTCTTGAAAATAAATCAATGATTGTTTCGTTTGCGCCATATTTGATTTTTTCGCCGTAACCGATTTCAAGAACATCTTCTTTTGCTTTTTCATCAATAAATAAAGAAACTTCGGAAACCGGCTTTTCCGGCGCGGCGGTCAGATTTTGAACCAAAGCCTGAAAAGCCGCCGTCAGACTTTCGATAGTTTCGCGCTCGAATAAATCCGTGTTGTATTCAAACGCGCCGGAAATTTGTTCGTCTTTTGTCAAAAGCGAAAGCGATAAATCGAATTTCGCCGTGTTATTCGGAATTGCAACCGCTTCGAGCGATAAATTCGCCGCGTCAAAAACTTTTACGGGTTCGTGCCGGAGTGAAAACATAACTTGAAAAAACGGCGCGTGAGATAAATTTCGAGCCGGATTTAATTCCTGCGCGAGCAGTTCAAACGGCGTTTCGCCGTGAGCATAAACGGCAAGCGCATTTTTCTTTACTACACGCAAAAAGCTATTGAAAGATTGATTTGCGCTGATCTTTGACCGCAAAGCTAAGGTGTTGACAAAAAATCCGATTAACGAGCGGAACTCTTCGTGTGAACGCTCCGAAAATGTAATTCCCGTTACAATATCCGCCTGATTCGAGAAGCGGTAAAGCAGAATTTTAAAGACGGCAAGCAGGGCGATAAAAGGCGTAACTTGTTCGGCGCGGCAAAGTTTTTCGAGCGCCGAAACGCTTTCTGCGGAAAGCGTAAATTCGCAATTTGCGCCGTTATAAGTCTGCAAAGCGGGGCGCGGTTTGTCCGTCGGCAAATCAAGAAATTCGGGCGCGTCGGCGAGTTGTTCGCGCCAAAATTCGAGTTCGTTCTTTTTCTTTTCTTCCGTAAAATCGCTTCTTTGCCAGGCAGCGTAATCAGCGTATTGCCAATCGAGCGGCGCGCAATCGGCGGCGTTTCGGCTCGTTTCCGCTTCGTAAAAAGCTGCGAGTTCATTGGTCAAAATCTGCATTGATTGCCCGTCAGTCGCAATATGATGGATCGTTAAAATCAGGTAATTTTCATCAACCGCGGTTTTTATCAAACACGCCCGTAGCGGAATTTCATTTTCGAGCGAAAACGGTTTGGCGATTTCTTCGGTAATCAGATTCTGCAGATTTTCCGGCGATTCAAAACTGTTTTTCCGATCAACCTGTAACGCGAAATCTTCACGGATTATCTGAATCGGTTCACCGCTTTGCAATGCGTAAACAGTTCGCAAAATTTCGTGTCTTTCGATCAAATTATTCAGACTTTTTTCGAGCGCGAAAACGTCAATTTCACCGATCAAACGCAAAACCGACGGAACATTATAAACCGCGCTTTCGCCATCGAGTTGGGCGAGAAACCAGACGCGGCTTTGAGCAAAGGAAAGCGGAATCGCGCTTTCACGCGGCGGTTTTTCGGGCTTTTCCGCCTTTTTTTCCACGCTCTTAATTTGCTTTGCCAAACTTTCAATCGTCGGATGTTCAAAAATCGAGCGCAAAGAAATCTCCGTGCCTAAGGATTTTTTTATCTGCGAGGCAATCTGTCCGGCAAGCAGAGAGTGTCCGCCGATGTGAAAAAAATTGTCGGTCACACCGATTTTTTCTAGTTTTAGTGTGTTTGCCCAGATGTTTGCCAGCATTTCCTCGATTAAATCGCGCGGCGCAAGAAATCCATTTTCGGCATTTTCGACTTTTAGTTCAGCGAGTTTTTTACGGTCGGTTTTACCGTTTGCCGTGCGCGGGATTTCGTCCAAAACCGTAAAACTTGACGGAATCATATAATCGGGTAAAAAATCTTTGAAAAATTCGCGCAAGATACCGACGTTAATGTTTTGGCTGTTTTCCGTCGTCAAAAATGCTGCCAGACGCTTTTCGTTTCCATCGCCCTGCACGACAACGACGGCTTCCGCGACGGCTTCAAATTTCGCTAAAGTCCTTTCGATTTCCCCGAGTTCGATGCGAAAACCGCGCAGTTTGATTTGTTCGTCGAATCTTCCGCCAAATTCGAGATTTCCGTCGCTCAAATATCGAGCGCGGTCGCCGGTTCGGTATAGTCTTTTGCCCGATTCTTGCGAAAACGGATGGGGAATAAATTTCTCCGCCGTCAGTTCCGGTTTGCCGGAATAGCCACGGGCAACGCCTTTTCCGCTCAAAAAAAGTTCGCCCCAAACACCGATTGGTGCAAGATTCAACGCCCCGTCAAGCACAAAATTTTCCGTTTCCGCAACAGGCTTCCCGATTGGAATC
>CAYUGW010000363.1:0-4839 GCA_964444245.1 uncultured Blastocatellaceae bacterium
CGTTGTCGAAATCCGATGGTATAGGTTTGTCTCCGGCAAGCCCGAATTGCTTGATTTGGTAATTTCCGTCCGAACTATATAAAACATACCAGACACCGTCGCGGAAAATGCCGTAATCTGTTTTCCCGTCGCCGTCGAAATCAGCGGGTGCGAGCCGGTCTTCCGCTAAACCCCATTGAACTGCCGAAAACGATCCGTCCGAGCTTTTTAATACATACCAGACACCCGTCTCCGGGCGATAGACCGCAATATCGGCTTTCCGGTCGCCGTCAAAATCAAACGCGACGGCGCGGGGCGCGGCGTTCGGTTCGAGTTTGAATGAAACCAGATTGTAAGATTGCCCCGGAATAAGCGATTCTCCCGCCACATACACGCCGCCGTCTTCGTCCACGAAAATATTCGTCTGCGTGTTATCGTTGATCCATTTGATAAAAAGATCGTTGGTATGAAAAGGATTGTCGAACCGGTATGTCCAGTCAATCTCGCCGTCAGGCAGGTATTTGATAATCTGCAGATCGTAATTGGCAAAACCTTCGGAAGTAATGCCGACATAAATATTGCCTTCGCCGTCGAGCGCGAGCTTCGGGTCGCCGTCGTAATCGTCGTTTCCCGGACCGTCATAAACTTTTATCCATTGAGTCACGGCGTTCGCATCGAGCTTGGCGACGTATGTGTTGAAGTCGCTGTGCGAAGTGGTGCGAATTTGTCCTGCAATTATAATATTTCCGTTCGGGTCGAGCTTCATCCTCAACGGCTCGTCTTTTAAATTTGATCCCGTCGCGGCATTGAAGTTTTTCGTCCAGACGGTTTGCCCGCTCACGCCGTTGATTTTTTGGATAACGGTAAACTGTGTCCCTAATCCCTCACTCAAACCGACAACGATAACGTTGCCGTCGGCATCGATCTCGATTTCCTCGGGCTTTTCGTTTCTGCTTCCCGGAGGCGCGTTATAACGATTAATCCAGAGCTGCTCACCGGTCGGACTGTATTTGATCGTCAGAAAATCTTCGGCATCGCCGGCGACGCTGTGACCGGAAAAGCCCGTCACAAATACGTTTCCGCCTGCGTCAACTTCGACTTCGGTTGCCATTTCGCCGAAGCCGCCGGTGTATCGCCGCACCCACACTTCATTACCGTCAGTATCGTATTTGACGGTCGCGTAATTGGCGAAATGTCCCCAGGAAAATCCCGTCACGTAAGAATTACCGGCAGCATCAACCTTAAGCGAACTCGGAACATTCTCGCCGCCGTTGCCGGAATAATATCTCGACCAGAGAAGATTTCCCTCCGCGTCGTATTTAATTACGACATAAGCGGTATTAATGCCCTTATTGTTCGTAACGGCGGCGAAACCGGCGACGTAGGCATTTCCGGCGGGATCAACCGCCAGATCAACCGCGCCGTCTTTGTAATTTGCCGAGCCGTTAAAAGTGCGCGCCCAAAGGCGATTTCCAAACGCGTCCAGTTTAACGAGTGAAATATCGGTGTTATGGTTTTGTTGGAAATTTTCTCTGTGGGATGTTCCGGCGACAAAGACATTGCCGCCGGAATCACGCGCCATCATCGCATTATAATCTGCGTTCGGTTGAGCCGAACTACCCGACGGCGGCGGATTATCGTAAAAACTTGTCCACGCCAGTGTCGGTTGATTGGCGGGCGGCGGCGGCGGTTCGGGCGGCGGACCGGAGGCGACGAAGTTAAAAACCACGTTGCGGACGATATCTACGGTTATAACCGGCGGTGTAAATTCGTAGTTTTCTTTTGAAGGGATCAATTTGACGCTGTCGGCGATCTGCAGATTGTTGAAAAAATACGTGCCGTCGTCGCCGGTTACGAGCGTGCGAGTAATTCCACGGTTGAGAATTTCGAGCGTCATCGTCACGCCCGACATCGGCACGCCGTTCTGGTGGCGCACGTGTCCGGCAATCGTAAAATTGTCAATCCCGATGTTTTGGTCGGCTTCCCTTAGTCGAAGATTCCGGCATCCCGCGGCGGCGGTCGTCGCATCGGAAACATCAACAAATTTTATGTTACTGCTTCGCAATTGCAGACACGGCACTTCTTGCGCCGGCGCGAAACCGGCGGAAAAGAAAAGTAAAATTCCGAGAAAAATTAGTATTTGATGCAAAAAATACTTTTTGAAAAGATGTTTTCGAGAGCCGAAATTATTGAGCATTTATTTCTCCTTGATAGTTAAAAAATTAAAAGTAACGGCAATTTGCTAATACTATACAGTGCATATCGAAGCTGATTTAAGACAATAAAAACATTAACCGATAGCCTCGATTTTTGAGGTGATTTGTCGCCAGCCGTTAAAATAATGTCGCCAAACGTTTTTTCTAGCTGTGCCGGTATTTTGAGAGTTTTTTTTGCTATTATTTCAATTTCTGCTTAAATTTTGTAAGATCGAAATTTCAATAGAAAAAGAAAATCTTTAAAGCAATCTTATCTTTATCCCGACATTATTCGATATTCCGAAGAGGAATTTTAATGACGACGCTGAGACCGCCTTCTAACGAGCGAGAAATCTTGAACTCATAAGACGCGCCGTAAAGATGCCGCAGACGCTTCCGTGTGTTTTCGATGCCGATTCCGCCTTCAAAATCAATGTTTTCGGGCTTTATTCCCACGCCGTTGTCCTTTACTTCGAGCCGCAGATGAGAGTTTTGCCGCGTTGCACCGATCTCCAGCGTTCCGCCTTCTTCGAGCGGTGCAAGCCCGTGTTTGACCGAATTCTCGATTAAAGGCTGCAAGATCAGATTCGGAACTTTCGTGTCCAGAACATCCGGCGCAATTTTCCATTCGACCTTTAATCTGTCGCCCATTAAGGTTTGATGAATTTTCAGATACGATTCTAAAAATTCGAGTTCTTCCTTGAGCGAAATTTCCTGCTCTTTATCTTTTTTCAGCAAAATCCTAAATAAATCGCCAAGCCGCGTAATCATCAGATCGGCTTCCTTCGGCGAGCGGTAAATCAATGCGGAAAGGGCGTTTAGAGTGTTGAAGAAAAAATGCGGGTGAAGCTGCGCCTGAAGCGCGGAGAGTTCCGCCTGCTGAAGCAGAAACTCGCGCTCGCGGAATTTGCGGGCGTAAAAAAACGCCTGATGAACCGCTAATATCCCGACGTAATAAATAAAGCAGTTCGTGATCGTGTTAAAAACAAAATTCGGCAAAAAGTCATTAATCTCCAACCTTCCCAAAGTTATTAATTGAACAAGCGAAATATAGATTGCCGAATAAACAAGCGCGAGCATCAGGCTCAAACCGAAATGAATCGCGATATTTTGAATTATTTTCGGGTAAATTACCGGAAACCGCCGCCCGGCGAGAAAAACCAGCGGCGTAAATGCCGCCCATAAAAAATTGCCGAGCGCGAATAAATAAAATGTGCTGAATGCCGCGCTGAAATCTTTCATAAAAAACATTCGCGGGACAAAAAACAATGACAGCAAAACGTAAAACCCAACGATTAAAGTGGCGATTTTCCAGCGGCTCGGTTTTTCCGAAAAATTGTGTTCCATAGAAAATTGAGACTTTTATAGTTTTTGACTTTAGTAAAAAAGATGAAATAACATAACCCACTTTGCAATATTTCGGTTTAGCCGTCCGCGGGCGGCGATATTATTTTCTGCTTCGCCGCTCACGATGCAAATCGTGGGGTAATGTAAAAAGAAACCACGACATATATTTTGTATGTCGCCATTTTAAATGGCTTTTATTTGCCATTTATCTTTTCCCACATCTGGCGATGTGGGCGGCGAAGCGGGGAATAATATCGTCGGCTTCACCGACTAAGAATTAAATTTATTAAGTGGAGCTTGTTATTAAATTTCATTTACATGGTGTAATAATCTTCAAGTGCGAATTTTTTCGCAAAATAATTTTCGCCCCATTTCGGATTGACTTTATCAAGCAGAAATCCCTCGAACGCGCCGAACGGGTAAAAAGCGACTCTTTCATTTTTCGCTAAATCAACATTTTTCAACTCGCTTTCGGTTTTTTTGAAAAGCCCTTCGGCTTCGGCAGAAAACGCCGTGAAATCTTTCAATGACCGGAACTGTTTGGACGGTTTGATTTTTCGCGCGGCGAGTTGAGCCGTTTTGTATTCGGTGTAGCGGGCAACGCCTTCCTGCCAGACTTGAAACGAAAAATACTTGTAATCGTCCGCGCTCAAGCCGTCGGCAAAAAGCCTTCGCGCCGCGAGATATTCCGCAAGCTTTTTCGCCCGTTCGGTTTTTCCTTTCGCATAGAAAGCATCGAGCAAAAGGCGGCTCAGATTTTTGAATTCTTCAGCCGTTTTTTCGTCTTTATAAGGAAACGCATAATTTATCTGCCACATCCCCGTCCGGTCGCCGCGCGAAAGATTCATTGCTTCGACTTCAGCATAATAAGTTTTGTCGGAAAACTGCAATTGATGAAAATGCTCGTGCAGAACTGTAAAAACCCACGGCGTAGAGGTTTTCGCCGCAGTATTTTCCGCCCGCCCGACGACGATCAGAGGTTTTCCGAACGCGGGAAAGGTCGCCAGTAAATTTTTCTGAAACACGCGCGGACGGGTGAATATCTCGCTCTTTAAGAGTTTATCGTAACCGATTGATTTAAACTCTTCCGACGGTTTCGCGTGGCGAATCAAAAACTCGTGTTCGTCCGTAATAAGCAGCAAAGAGAAAGGCGCGTCGCTCCAATTCGCCCAAATTTCGTTTCTCAATTTTTCACCGATGCGAAAAGCCTCGGCAATTCTGATGCGGTCAATTTCCGGCAGAACAGGCTCTGAACGGGCAGATGCCGGAATTTGAATTACAAGAAGCAGAAGAACAATAAACAATTTTTCTTTCATAT
>CAYUGW010000364.1:0-4828 GCA_964444245.1 uncultured Blastocatellaceae bacterium
TAACCAGAATTGTTAATTATTATATTAGTAAATAAAATCGTCATAACGAAAATATTTAATAGAATAAAAGATTTTTTCGGCAATCTTTTAATACTAATGATGGACTTGTTAATTTTTTTCATAGTTTTCCCCTCTTAATACAAAAAAACGGTGAGAGAGTTTTGCATAAATTTTTGTATTTTTTAGATTTTTTTTTGTGAAGCGATATTAAACGAAGTATCGGGAAGGTGTCAATCGGGAAAAATAAAATTTAACGGAAAGTTAAAACCATCTGAAATAGTGTCCATTTGTTTTCGAATTCCAAACATCTGTCAGACCGGCGAATTTTCTGCTTTTTATCCGATGACCGGTTCGTAAAACGGAGCGCGAAGCGGACTGGAGCGCAATCCGTCCCGGTTGCAACCGTTGCGATAGCAACGGAATGGCGTTTGATTAAAATCAAGTTTATTGTAAGCAAACGCCTTTTCGCGCTATCGCGCTCATGCAAGCGGGGACGCTTGCGCTCCAGTCATTCCGCCACTTTCCGCGACGTTGGCATAACAGTTGCAATTTTCAATGATTAATCGTAAAAAATCTGACAATTTGTTTGAAAATAATACGAATCAATCACTAGAACTGTATCGAATTTGAAAAGGAGAATTAAAATTATGCTAGTAAAAGAAATTATGTCAACGAATCCGGCGTGTTGTAAGGCGGAAACGGGGTTGCAGGAGGTGGCGAAAATGATGGTAACGAATGATTGCGGCGCAATTCCGGTGGTCGAAAACAACGCTCATAATAAATTGATCGGCGTGATTACCGACCGCGATATTACCTGCCGTGCCGTTGCCGAAGGGAAAAATCCGCTCGATCTGACCGCCGGCGATATTATGACCAAAAAGGTCTTTACCGTCACGCCGAAAACTCCGGTCGAAGATTGTCTGAATCTGATGGAAACCAAACAAATCCGCCGCGTCGCCGTCATTGACGATCAGGGAAATTGTTGCGGAATCGTTGCCCAAGCCGACATCGCCATCAATATCGGCAATCATAAAACCGCCGAACTCGTCCAAAAAGTTTCCGAAGAATCGGCACATTCACACGCGGGCTAAAAGACTGGGAGCGCAGGCATCTCTGTCTGCAATGAGTCCGTGAGGACGAAAAAAGCGTCTGCATTCGATATAGTTTATTCGAAGCAGACGCTTTTTCGCGCTATCGCGCTCATTGCAAGCGGGGACGCTTGCGCTCCAGTCTTTTAACGCGAAATCAATTGCAGACGCGCTTGCGCTCTTTGCAGGCGTTCATTTTCGACCTCGAAATCTTCTTCCGAACCGTCCTTCCACGCGCCGAGAATTTTTTCCGCTTCGATTTTTTCGGCGCGGGCGGCTTCAACGTCAATTTCCTCCGCGCTTTCGGCAATATCCGTCAAAACCGAAACCTTGTTTGAACTGACTTCGATAAATCCGCCGGACACAACCATTTTTTCAATCGTGCCGGATTGATTAACCGTCAAAATGCCCGGTTTGAGCGAAGAAATAAGCGGCGCGTGATTCGATAAAATACCGACTTCCCCGCTCGCCGTCGGAACGGTAACGGAATCAACCGTATCGGAAAAAACCATTTTTTCAGGTGTGACTATTTCTAAATTCAACATATCTTCAAAGTAAAAAGTAAAAAGTAAAAAGGCAAAAGTGCGGATTTATTTTTTCCTTTTTACTTTTGCCTTTTGCCTTACGCTCTAAGCGGCGGCTGCCATTTTCTGGGCTTTTTCGCGGGCTTGTTCGATTGTACCGACCATATAAAACGCCTGTTCGGGCATTTCGTCGCAGTTTCCTTCGATGATTTCGCGGAAACCTTTGATCGTGTCTTCGACCTTGACGTATTCGCCCTTAACGCCCGTGAATTTTTCACCGACGAAGAACGGTTGCGAGAAGAATCTCTGAACTTTACGCGCCCGCGACACGGTCAATTTATCGTCTTCTGAAAGTTCGTCCAAACCTAAAATAGCGATAATATCCTGCAAATCCTTGTAGCGTTGGAGAATCATTTTCACCGATTGTGCCGTGTTGTAATGCTCGTCGCCGACGATCTGCGGATCGAGGATGCGCGAGTTCGACGCGAGCGGATCGACCGCCGGATAAATTCCGAGTTCGACGATCTGCCGCGAAAGCGCGGTAACAGCGTCAAGGTGAGCAAAGGTCGTTGCCGGCGCGGGATCGGTGTAATCGTCCGCCGGAACATAAACCGCTTGAATCGAAGTGATCGCGCCCGTTTTGGTCGAAGTAATTCGCTCCTGCATCTCGCCCATTTCGGTCGCCAAATTCGGCTGATAACCGACCGCTGACGGCATACGTCCGAGAAGTGCGGACACTTCCGAACCGGCTTGCGTAAAGCGGAAAATGTTGTCAACGAAAAACAGTACGTCATTTCCCTGATCGCGGAAATGTTCGGCAACCGTCAAACCAGAAAGCGCAACTCGCAGACGCGCTCCCGGAGGTTCGGTCATCTGTCCGAAGATCAGCGCAACCTTTGAACCGTCGAGTTTTGTCCGGTCAACTTTGGTCAGATCGAATTCTCCGGTTTCTTCAAAAGCGTGCATAAAATCTGCGCCGTAATCGATAACGCCGGATTCGACGAATTCGCGCAAAAGATCGTTTCCTTCACGCGTTCGCTCGCCAACGCCCGCAAAAACCGAGTAACCGCTGTGCGCTTTGGCGACGTTGTTGATCAATTCCTGAATCAAAACCGTCTTGCCGACGCCCGCACCGCCGAACAGACCGATCTTTCCGCCGCGCAAAAACGGCTGAATCAGGTCAATAACCTTGATGCCCGTTTCAAACATTTCGAGTTCGGTCGCCTGTTCTTCAAACGAAGGCGCGTGTCTGTGAATCGAAGCGCGTTCGGTCGAGGTTACTTCGCCGAGTTCGTCAACCGAATCGCCGATGACGTTCATCACGCGCCCCAGCGTCGGAATGCCGACCGGCATCGTAATCGAACTGCCCGTGTCAATAACCTTCATTCCGCGCACCATTCCGTCGGTCGGCAGCATCGAAACCGCACGAACGCGACCTTCGCCCAGATGCTGCTGGACTTCGGCGATTACGTCAATCGGCGTTTCGCTGTCAAAACCTTCCGAAGTTACGCGCAACGCCTGATAGATCGGCGGTAAATAATTACCAGAAAATTCTACGTCAATGACCGGACCGATAATCTGCACGATTTGCCCGGTTTGCACGTTTTCATTAGCCATTTTTAATAAACTCCTAAAATATTTATATCTAAAAAAAGGTGTGATAACAAAGGAGAAAGATTATCATAATGAAGCGTATAATGGCAAAGTGGGCTTGTGAAAATTTACATTTGCAAAAGTTTTTCACACTGCTTTCCAAAAAAAACGCATTTATCATTTTTGGCATTTGATAAATTGCCTCCAAACTTATTAGAGCGTAAATTAAATTTTAAGGCGTTTGAAAAAAGTTTGGAGTCCCGCCTTTAGGCGGCATCCGCCAGCGAAGCGCGGCGGTAAAGCCGCCTAAAGGCGGGACTCCAAACACTCGAAAATTTAATTTACGGAGTACTTATGATCTTTGATTAAATAAAGCCGTAAAAAATCGCGAAGCGGACTGGAGCGCAATCCGTCCCGGTTGCAATGAGCGCAAAAAGCGCGAACATAACTTTGATTACAATAAACTTGATTGAGTTCAAACGCTTTTCCGCCGCTTACGCAGCGGTTGCAACCGGGACGGATTGCGCTCCAGTCCGCTTCGCGCCTTAGTCGAATTAAACTTTTTTACGGTATTAATTAATCAAAAACCAAAAGCTAGTGGCAATTTATTTTTATAGGAAAGCCCTAAAATATTTCGCTGGTTTTAATTTTCAAAGTGTGTTTAATTATCAAAAAAATTTATACTTAAAACTATGAAATGGTTTGGCGGAATTTTTGCGGTCGGTGCGTTTGCCGCGTTTTATGTGCTTGAGAAAAAACGACCGTTGCGCGAGCAAATAGAACAAAAGGAACTCGGCACTTTGCGAAATCTCGCAATCGCTTCGACGGCAGGCGCAGCAATCAATTTTCTGGAAAAACCCGTTGCCGAAAAGCTCACAAAATTTGTCGAAGAAAAGAATTTCGGCATTTTAAAAATCTTCAAATTGCCAAAGTTTTTGGAAATCGCGCTCGCCGTCATTCTGCTCGATTACACGCTTTATCTGTGGCACGTTTTCACGCATAAACTTCCCTTTTTATGGCGTTTTCATCAGGTTCATCACGCCGATTTGGATTTAACGGCTTCGACCGCGATTCGTTTTCATTTCGGCGAAATGACGATCTCCGTCATTTTCCGCGCCGGACAGATTTTGCTGATCGGAGTTTCGCCGAAGGCTCTCGAAATCTGGCAGACGCTTTTGATCTTGAGCGTTTTCTTTCATCACTCGAATATAAATCTGCCGAAAAGTTTTGAAGAAAAGTTAGAAAAAATAATCGTTACGCCGCGCCTGCACGGTATTCATCATTCAGAAAAACAGGACGAAATGGATTCAAACTGGTCAAGCGGTTTAAGTGTCTGGGATTTTTTGCACGGAACTTTCCGCAGCGATATTCCGCAAAACGAAATCAGAATCGGCGTTTCGGGATTTAATACAAAAGAAGATGTAACGCTCGGAAAAATGCTGATCGAGCCATTTTTAATTGATAATTGATAATGGATAATATTTTTTACTGAAAAAAGTAAGTTGATCTAAAGGATCGATCAGACGTTTATGAATTGATTCTGTCTGATCTTGTAAAAATCTCGATCATTCAAAAAATATTATCAATAGTACTTTCGCTTGAACACTTATTGCGCGTTTGGAG
>CAYUGW010000365.1:0-4827 GCA_964444245.1 uncultured Blastocatellaceae bacterium
ATTCACAATTCACAATTCACAATTCACAATTTTACTAAGTAGATGAGCAAAAGTAATAAAAGATTTTCGATTTAAGTTTGGAGTCCCGCCTTTAGGCGGCAAAACGCCAGCGAAGCGCGGCGGAAAACCGCCTAAAGGCGGGACTCCAAACTTTTCAAAACACGTGTTTACTTATTCTTACCAGCTTAGTTTATATTAATTTTTTCCAGTTTTTTCAATTCTTCCGTAAATTTCTCGATCTGCAATTTAGTATTTTCGAGTTCGCGTTTTGATTCGAGATATTTTTCCCATTCATTCGTATGCGTCAGAGCCTTGACCGTATCTTCATCCAAAGCGTGCGACATCACGACGAGCAGATCGCTCAGAGCCTCTTGCGCCTGCAAAAGCGACTGGATAATCGTGTAAGCGAGCTTTGCGTTCGGGTAATCTATGTCTGAATCGTCTGTGTTTATTTGTGCTGCATTCATTTTTTCAAGTTTTATTTAAAATACCGTAAATCGTTATTTTCAGATAGTTTAACTATAAATTATAAACTTAAAACTTTTAACTTTTCTGGAAATTAAAGCTTATTTTTATTCGTTTTAATTTATATAAATGAGGATTGTTTATAAAAACCGGTTTTTAGCTGTCGAAGACAGCGATATATTTGTAGCCCATAGTGCAACTATGGGGAAAGTATTCACCCGGATTTGAGCCGTTGAAAACGGCGGCATAGAAATTTGCTGAAATTTATGCCGTTATCTTCGATAACTTTATCTTTTGTAACTTTCAAAACCCACAATTAGCATTGTGGGCTACAAATATATCGCCATTTTCAATGGCTGTATAATGATTTTTTTAAAATAAAAAAACAATCCCCATTCAAGAGTTTATAGATTTTGTCCTTGATTTTCTAGTGTTTTGCGAAAATTCGAGTGCAGAATTTTCGAAAATGAAATCAAACTTCAAAGTTCCGATCCAATACTTTTTTTAAGGAGTCGGCGGTTCTACGCCTTCGGGAACAAGCCATATTATAGTTTTTAGTTTTCCCGTATTTCCGCCGTTTACAAAGATAATTCTTGTAACGTCAGCTTTGCGAAAATCTATAAAATTTCTGCTTATTAGCTCACGTCGGGTAACTTCTCGACTCGGTCCGTAATTAATAATATAAACTTGAAAAGTTAGATTATTGTCTAATTCTCTAAAATAATTATCCAGTCTTCCCTTAAGATCACCGTTAGTTACAGTTCCGAATTCATCAAAAATAAAAGCGGTCGCTTCGGGTTCGGGATTTTCCGCGCCTTCGGGAACGCGCCAGAATTGAGTTTTTATCTCATTGCTGTGACCGCCGTTTATGAAAGTGATTTCCCTCAAATTATCTAATTGGCGAAGGGATATATGACTTTTCATCATTCTTTCCCGCGCTGCAATATCTTTTTTTGAACCGTAACTGACAATCAAACCTAGAGAAGTCGGATTATTCTGTAATCCGACAATGAAACTATCTAATCTTGCTTTAATATCACCGTTGGGAATTCTTCCGAATTCGTCAATAATTATAGCTTCCGGCTTTTCCGGCATTTGAGCAAAAGCGAACGAACTCATTATGACTAAAATCAAAAATATCAAGCTTAATTTTTTCATCACAAACTCTCCGTATTTTCTTCAAGTTCTTCGACGAACCGTTCTTTCGGCGAAGGAGTCGGGAATTCGCCGTTTTTCGGGACAATCCAGAGTTCGAATTCGATTCCGCCGCTGAAACCTCCGAAAACAAGGTCGAAACTCTCGAAAGCGATATTGCCTTCTTTCGCCAATCTTTTTTTGGCTTCGACAAGATGCGCCTGAATATTATTTAAATTGTGATGTTCATCATCAGCGTAATAAATGATAACTCCGCGACTTCCCATTTGTTCTTTTATCTTTTCGGCAAAATTTTTATTTACCCAATTATATTCCCATTCACTCAGTTCCTCTGAAATCTCGTTTATCCAACTTTGATTTTCTTCGGTGGAAAGAAAAAAATTCGCGGCTTCCATATAAACCCGATCATATAAAAATGTTCTGTTTTTCGGAGTTTCGGGCGGCGGGATTGTATCCGTCGGTTTTGGCGAAACTGCGCCTTGAGGAACAGTCCAGAATTCCGTTGTCTGTTCAGAGCGAAAACCTCCGTCTATGATTTCAATCCGGCTCGCGTCGAAATTTCTGAAATAAATGTAATTTTGGTAAACACGCGATAAAGGAGCCTTATATTCTGCCGGCAGACCATCCGTTCCGCGATATGCAATAATAACGCCTTTTAAGGTCGAATTATTGTGGAGCGTAACAAAAAAATTATCTAAACTCCTCATTAAATCGTCTTCGCCAACTCTTCCTGATTCATCAACTTTTAAAGCTTTCGGCTTTTCAGGCGTTTGAGCAAAAGCGACCGAACTCAATATGATCGAAATTAAAAATATCAGGCTTAAGTTTTTCATCACGAATTCTCCGTTTCTTCTTCAATTTCTTCAATCGGACGATCTTCCGGTGTTGGAGTCGGGAAAGCGCCGTTTTTCGGCATAATCCAGAATTCCGTTTCGGCAGAACTTCGATAACCGCCGAAAAGGATTTGAATTTTTGACGGCGAAATTGATGCTTCCTGAGCAATTTTGCGCCGACCTTCGTCAATAAATGTTTGAAGACGCGCAATGTCGTAAACAGAATCGTCGGCATAAAAAATTATCACGCCGCTCGCATCTTTTTGATTTTTAATGACTTCGCCGAATCTTTCATTTACCCAGAAGAATTTTTCCGCTTCGATTTCTTCCGGCGTTTGCGGCTGTTCCGGTTCGGTTTCTTCTTCGATTGTTTGCGGTTCTTCGTAATCATCCGATTTCCATTGCTCTTCAAGAGCCTTTTGCTCGGCTTCGCGTTCGGCTTTTACGGCTGGTAATATATATTCGTCAAGATAATTATTATAATCAAAATAAAAATCAAGTGTTTCATATGACCTTTGTTCGATAATGTTGCGATCAAAAAGAAAAGTTTTATCGGTTGGAAGTTCAGGTTTCGGAACAGTTTCGGAAGGCAGCGGATTTTCCGCAGCGGGCGGAACGATCCAGAGTTCAGTTCCATAATCTTCTCGAAAACCACCATCTATTATTTCTATTCGGCTTATATCGGCATTTCTGAACATAAAATGATTTCTGTAAAGCCGCTCAAATGAAAAATCGTTTCCGGGTAAAGACTTTACACTTTTATAAATTATAATCACGCCTCCGGAATCCGGTTTATTTTGCAAAGTTACTAAAAAATTATCCAATCTCCCGCCCGTGTCGCAATTGCCGAGTCTACCGAATTCATCAATTTTATACGCTTTTTCGGATTCCGCGTTGTTTGTGTCCGAAAAATCCTGCGCGTAAAAATTAACGCTCAAAGCTAGTAAAACCGCACAAATAATAAAAATCTTTCGCATATTCATCTGCCAAACC
Source organism: uncultured Blastocatellaceae bacterium (assembly GCA_964444245.1). Lineage (GTDB taxonomy): Bacteria > Acidobacteriota > Blastocatellia > Pyrinomonadales > Pyrinomonadaceae > JAHCHG01. Next base: position 3,447 of record CAYUGW010000365.1, read on the forward strand.
TCGCTTGTGAAAATCTATTTCGTAAAAACTTAACGCAAAAACTCTGCCGCGCCTTTTTACCGGATTTCCGTTAAATCCAGTTCAAAACCATTTAAAACATCTTCGCCCGAAATTTTATTCGGATTTTCCAGAATTTCAATTTCACCGTTGGCGCGATAAATATGGACTTTTTTCTGATACGGATCAATCAGCCAACCTAAACGCACGCCGTTTTCGATATATTCCTTCATTTTATTTTTCAAAATCGGCAGACGGTCGGATTTTGAGCGAAGTTCGATGACAAAATCGGGCGCAATGCGCGTAAAACTTTCGGCGCGTTCTTTTTCCGAATGGGCAAAATATCTTTCCTTCAAAATCCAAGCCGCGTCCGGCATCCGTTTCGCGCCGTTCGGCAAAGTGAATTTTGCCGATGATTCAAAGCAAACTCCGGTTTTATCTTTTTCCGCCCAATTGCCAAGTCGTAAGTTAATATTCCAATTTTTTCTGCTGGTTTCGGGAAATGGTGGCGGCATAATCTCAAAATCTCCGTGGGCATTGGTTTCGATTCGCAAATCTTCATTTGCCGCATCGATCTCGTGAAGTTCCTGATCGGTAAATTTTCGTCCCGGAACTTTGACAATAAAGAAAAAAGGCTCGGGAAATTCGAGCGCAAATTCCTCGTTCGGTATTTTGAAAGTTTGTTTTTCCTGAACTGTATCTATTACTGCCGACATAAATTTTTACCTCTCGAAACATTTTAACCGAATTATTTCAAAAACGGTAGATTTTTAACTTTTGCCGTCGAATCGCCGATTTTAAGCCGAGTTTCTTCTTCCAGATAAGCCGAGCGGACAAAACCGAGCGCGATCAGTTTTTCGAGTTTCGGCGAATAGGCGACGGAAGTTATTTTTCCGGCGTTTTTATCGTCAGTTGATTTTATCTCGTCGCCTGTTTGAACATTTGCGTCCGATTCTTCAAAGATCAAGCCCGTTAATTGTTTTGCCACGCGACCGCGAAAATGGATTCGCGCGATGACTTCCTGACCGATATAACAGCCTTTGTTGTAACTGATTAAATCTGGAATATTAATTTCGGGAACGACTGTTCCGTCATCCATATCAATACCGTAAAGCGGCAATCCGGCTTCGATTCTTAAAACTTCAAATAATTGGTCGGAAACCGATTTTACGCCGAGTTCGTGCAGATAAGTTTTGAAATTTTCGGCGACCGTTTTCGCTGTATAAAAATAAAAACCTTTCTCGCTGATGTCCGCGTTATTTAAAATAATCAATTTTTCGCCGCCGAATTCGGTTTCGATTATTTGATTTTCTTCATCTGGAATTTGAAATTTGAAATCCGGAATCGCTTTGCCTTGAACCGAAAAACAAACGAATTCCCGGCT
>CAYUGW010000366.1:0-4823 GCA_964444245.1 uncultured Blastocatellaceae bacterium
ATGCAAAGAACGCAATTATGTGACGACGAAAAACAAAAAGAACACACCCGACAGGCTGGAGTTCAAAAAGTTTTGCAGCCGTTGCCGTTGCCATACTGTGCATCGGGAAAATAAGTAGTCGGATTTTAGATTTCGGATTTTAGATTTTGGATTTGGATTCAGTTAATCTAAAATCCGAAATCTAAAATCTAAAATTGTTTTAGGGGTATGGTGTCAATGGCTAGCATGGAGGTCTCCAAAACCTTAGGTCCGGGTTCGAGTCCTGGTACCCCTGCCATTTTTAATTTTAGGAGAAAATAAGTGTCTGAAGCAGTTGACACCTTAGGTGACGGTAAAAAGAAAGGCGAGAAGGAAAGTGTCGGCGAATTTGTTCGCAAGACGCGTGAGGAACTGGATAAAACCACGTTTCCCTCTTCCGACGACGTTAGAAATACGACAATCGTTGTTATTATCAGCGTTATTTTCTTCGCTATTTATTTATTTTTAGTTGATCAGGGATGGGTGTACCTTTTACAGGGCTTCACCTGGTTGATTAATAAACTTGTCGGAATATAAGGATTAAATAATGAGACAGTGGTATTTTATCCACACCTATTCAGGGCATGAAAACAAGGTTCTGGAAAGTCTGAACGCTCGCATCCGCGATATGAATTTAGGCGATCTGATAACCGAAGTTTTACTGCCGAAGGAAACAGTTGTCGAAATGCGCGGAAATAAGCGCATCGAATCGTCGCGGATGTTTTATCCGGGTTATGTTTTGATCGAGATCGAATGTGGCGAAAACGGACGAATTCCCGACAATGTTTTTCACGTAATTAAAGCTACGCCGAAAGTTACAGGTTTTCTGGGCGGTAAAAACCCGACACCTTTAACTCAGGAAGAAGTTGACCAGATCGTTCACAATGTAGAAATCGCGGCAGAAAAACCGAAACCGAAATTCTCATATGAACTGGGCGAAGTCGTCAGAATCAAATCGGGTCCGTTTGCAAGCTTTACGGGAAAAGTAGAAGAGATCAACGAAGAAAAAACGACCTTAAAGGTTACCGTGACGATCTTCGGACGCTCGACTCCGGTCGAACTCAACTTTCTTGACGTAGAAAAAGTTACATTTGCGGAAGAAGAATAGAAAAATTTTAGATTTTAGATTTGCGATTTGCGATTGATTTGAAAAGGACGCAAAGCGCAAATTTTTATGCGATATAAAAAATTAAAGAGGACATTTTCGGATTGGTTTTTCTTAAAACTTCCGAAATCGTAAATCGAATTATGGCTAAAAAGATTACAGGATATATCAAGTTACAAATTCCTGCGGGAAAAGCAAATCCCGCACCGCCGATCGGTCCCGCGCTCGGGCAGCACGGCGTAAATATTATGGAGTTTTGCAAAGCGTTTAACGCGAAAACGCAAAACGACGATCCGGATATGAAAATTCCGGTGGTTATTACGGTTTATGCAGACCGCTCGTTTTCATTTGAAACGAAAACTCCGCCCGCTGCCGATTTGATTCGGAAAGCTGTCGGACTTGCAAAAGGTTCGGGCGAACCGAATCGCAAAAAAGTCGGATCAATTTCTCGTGCAAAACTCGAAGAAATTGCCAAAATGAAAATGCCCGATCTAAATACGACAAATTTGGAATCAGCCGTCCGCACAATCGAAGGAACGGCGAAAAGTATGGGCTTATCAATTGAGTAGGCAAAAGTGCAGTTTGTCATAAAATATCAAACTGTTACCGGCTGAATGAAAGAGGGAGAATTTATAAAATAATTCGTTTGCACCTCGGAGGTTAAAATGGCTAAAAAAGGTAAGAAATATCGCGCCGCTCTGGAAAAAATCGAGCTGCATAAAAAATACACGCCGCTCGAAGCGGTGGCTAAAGTTAAGGAAATAGCTTTTGCAAATTTTGACGAAACGGTCGAACTGACAATGTGGCTCGGCGTTGATCCGCGAAAAGCCGATCAGCTCGTGCGCGGAACGCTTGTTCTGCCGCACGGTTTGGGCGGCAAAGCGAAGGTTATCGTCGTTATCGCGCAGGGCGAAAAAATTAAGGAAGCCGAAGAAGCCGGAGCGGATTTCGCGGGCGGCGACGAATTGGTTGATAAAATCAAAGGCGGCTGGCTCGATTTCGATTCCGTTATTGCCACGCCGGATATGATGCGCGTCGTCGGTCAACTCGGAAAGGTTTTAGGACCGCGGGGACTTATGCCGAATCCGAAAACCGGAACCGTGACGATGGATGTCAAAAATGCCATCGAAGAAACAAAAGCCGGAAAGGTCGAGTATCGCGTTGATAAAACAGGAGTTATTCACACACCTGTCGGAAAAGTTTCTTTTGATGAAGGAAAACTTCTCGAGAATACGAAGGCGATTATCAACGCCGTTATCAAAGCTAAACCGACAACTGCCAAAGGTCGTTATGTCAAAAAAGTAAATTTGGCGGCAACGATGAGTCCGGGAGTTTTAATTGACGAAACAACATTTGCTTAAGTAAGCGAGGAGCCAATAGAGGAAATATGAAAACGAAAGCACAGAAACAAATAGATTTAAATGCCCTCGCAGAGCAGTTGGGAAATGCAAAATCGGCGATGATTGTCAGCTTTACAAAATTGACCGTCAATAAAGATCAGGAATTTCGCGAGCAACTTCGGGGCGTCGGAGCAAAATATCAGGTTGTTAAAAATACGGTTGCGCGGCTTGCCGTAAAAGACACGCCGTTTGAAGAAGCAAGCGAGCATTTCAAAGGCGTAACTGCAATTGCCTGGACGGAAAGCGATCCGGTAGATTTATCGAAAACGGTTTCAAAATTTATTAAAGATAACGCCGCGTTCTATTCATTTAAGGCGGGCGTTGTGGACGGCAAAGTTCTTGACTTGAAACAAGTTGAAACGATTGCCAGCCTGCCGTCGAAGGAAGAACTTATCGGAAAATTACTGTATGTTATAAACGCCCAAGCACAGCGAATTGTTACGGTTATCAACGCCGTTCCGCGTGATTTGGCGGTCGTCATCAAACAAATCGGCGATAAGCAACAAGAATCATAGGATTTGGGATTTAGGAATTCGGATTTGGGATTTTTCTTTATAAATCCGAATTCCGAAATCCTAAATCCGAAATTGAAATAAGCCAAGACTCAAGGAAAAACGAGCGAAGCGATTTGTCAGGTCGCTTTTGCGGCTCGGATGTTTTGAAGTAAGCGTGATGCAACCGCAGAAAAAAAACGTCCCGTTGGGTTCGGATATGGCTGACACCAAAAGAAAACCGTTAATGGTTAGCGGTTAATGGTTAATTGAAAAACTAATAATTAAGAAAACAATTAACAATTAACGATCAACAATTAACGATTTATAAATTAATAAACACAAGAACCCTTTAGGAGGATTAATAATTATCATGGCAGTTTCAAAAGAAGATGTAATCGAATATTTAAAAGGTATGACGCTCCTCGAAGCGTCCGAATTGGTCAAGGAATTGGAAGAAGTTTTCGGAGTTTCAGCGGCTTCAGGCGGCGGAATGATGATGATGGCGCCGACAACAGGCGGCGGCGATGCTCCGGCAGCTGAAGAAAAAGATTCGTTTGACGTGGTTTTAACCGCAGCCGGCGCAAGCAAGATCAACGTCATTAAAGTTGTCCGCGAAGTCGTTTCCGGTCTCGGTTTGAAGGAAGCCAAAGAATTGGTTGACAGCGCACCGAAGGCGATCAAAGAAGGCGTTACCAAGGACGAAGCCGAAGAAATTAAAGCTAAATTGACCGAAGCAGGCGCGACGGTTGAAGTTAAATAATTAAACTGTTAAACTGGAAGGCAAGCACAAATTTTAATTTATAGGCAATTTGTGCTTGCCTGAACTTATCGGTTTTGAAACTCTTGCTAGGCGAGGGTTTCCTTAGATTAAAAGAGAATTTTTTCTCTTGGGAAGATTGGAGAGTAATTGTCCTTTTCGGAACTCTCAAAAATTTATTTAGTTAGATAGCTGCTAACGAAAAAAGCGGTCAGGGCAAACTATACCCTAGACCGCATTTGCCGTCTTTATTTGAAAAATTATTTTATTTTGTTCTAAGCTAAGGCATTTTATCAACAATGGAAAATTAACGCAACAAAAATTTTCTTGTTAGACCTGAATTATAAAATTATGATTGAAAATCCGCTTCAAACAAACACCAATGGGCTTGGACGCAGAACCAGTCTTGCGCCCGAGCGTGTAGATTTCTCGAAAATTTTTACGACCGCACAGATTCCGAATCTGATCGAAGTTCAGCGCGAATCCTACAATCGTTTTCTGCAAATGGATCTGATTCCCGAAGAGCGCGACAATGTCGGGCTTCAATCCGTTTTTCAATCCATTTTTCCCGTTTCGGATTTCCGCGAAACGGCAACGCTCGAATTTGTCGAATATCAGATCGGCAACTGGCAGTGCAAGTGCGGAAATTTGGAAGGTCTGGAACATCTTCGTACCAATTGTAAGGAATGCGGCGCGAAGATCAAGGTTGATCCGTTTAATCCGGCGGAAGTTCTCTGCAACAATTGCGGAACATTTAACGATGTCAAACCGAAGCTCTGTTCAAATTGCGGCGAACCGGTCGGTCTGAAACACAAGCACGATCAGCAGGAATGTCAGGAACGCGGAACTTCTTACAGCGTACCGCTCAAAGTGCGGATTCGTCTGACGGTTTATGATAAAGACCCGGAAACTAATGTTTCGACCATCCGCGACATCAAGGAAGAAGACGTTTTCTTCGGCGAAATCCCGCTGATGACCGACAACGGAACTTTTATCATTAACGGAACCGAGCGCGTCATCGTGTCGCAGCTACATCGCTCACCGGGCGT
>CAYUGW010000367.1:0-4820 GCA_964444245.1 uncultured Blastocatellaceae bacterium
ATCCTGTTTATTCGGATCTTCGCTCGGTCTTAAATCGTTATACCAGGGCATCTGTCTTTCCTCCGGACAAATAGTTTAGCTTAATTTATTTCGTCAATAAATTTTTATAAACCGCGCCGTCTTTCATCACGAACTGAACATTTTCCAAAACGCTGATCTTACTTAAAGGATCTGCGGAAACGGCGACAATGTCGGCATATTTTCCGGCGGAAATCGAGCCGATTCGCTCCTGCCAGCCGAGCAGATCGGCGGCGTTTACGGTTGCCGATTGAATCGCCTGCATCGGTGTCATTCCCCATTCGACCATTTTGGAAAACTGCCGTCCGTTAAGTCCGTGCGGATAAATGCCCGCGTCCGTTCCGTAAGCGATTTTCACGCCCGCCTGAAACGCTTTTTTGAAATTTTCGCGCTGTTTCTGTCCGACGACTCTTTCCTTTTCGAGAATCAATTCCGGCGCGCCGAGTTTTGAATATTCGGTTAAAATATAATCGCTGACGTATATATCGGCAACCAGATATGTTCCGTTTTTCTTCATCAAGCGGATTCCCTCGTCATCAATCAAACTGCCGTGTTCGATGGACGAAACACCGGCATTGACCGCCATTTTTATCGCTTCCGTACCGTGCGAATGCGCCGCCACTTTTACGCCGAGCAATCTTGCTTCGTCAACGATCGCGTTCATCTCGGCTTGCGAATATTTCGGTACGCCGACGACCGGCTCATCCGACAAAACGCCAGAACTCGCACCGAATTTAATCACGTCCGCGCCGTTTCTGACCAAATATCTGACCTTTTGCCGCACCGCATCAACGCCGTCCGCCACGCCGGTCATTTCGGGCGGCATCTGCGATGTCAGCCACGGCGAATATCGTGCGGTATCCGCCGGACTGCCCGTCGAACCGATATAATAAGTTGCTACGGACATTCGCGGTCCCGGAATTCTGCCTTCATTGATCGCCGTTTTCAGAGCGGAACTGACGAATCCCGCCGAGCCGAGATCACGAACGCTCGTAAAACCCGCCGCGAGCGTGTCTTTAGCGAAAATATGCGAGACAATTGCGCTGTCCACAAAGGATTTGCGCAAAGAATCGAATCTGCCTTCCGGTTCATTCGTCAAATGAACGTGCATATCAACAAATCCGGGCATCACGGTCGCATTAGAAAGATCGATGACATTTGCTCCCGCCGGAATTTGCAGATTCGCGCCGACGGCTTTGATAATGTTGTTTTCAATCAAAATTATCTGATTCGTCAAAACTCTGCCGTTTTGCGTATCAATCAATTTTCCGGCTTTGACAGCGGTTATTTTCAGCGTTTGCGCCGATAAGAACTGCGCGGAAAACACCATCAGCATCAAGCATAAACCGCTGCATTTAATAAATTTTTTCACTTGGTAAAATCTCCTCGAATTATTTTTTTGCGTAAAAGAATTTTGATTTCCGCATCGGTCAGATGCAGACGCGATTTTAAGATTTCCGGATATTCGCCCGCCGAATAAAGCGGATAATCGGTTGCCAAAACGATGCGGTCAAAACCCGATCTTCTCGCATAAACGGCAAGTTCGGCAAATTCCGCATCGCTTAATTTACTCACGCCTGCGCTGACTTTGTCGAGCGCGACTGACGTGAAAAAGCGCGTATTTTTCGCATTTTTCTAAACCTCTCTTAGATTTTTGGCAAATTGCTAAATCAACGGGATGCTCACAAATTACTCTCAAAAACCTCTCCCGTCAAATAACACGCCTGTTTGCCCGAAAATTTTACCGATAAACTTTTACCCGCAGATTTGATAAGATAAAGGCATAAAAATTGCCCTTTCAATTTTTGGAGTTTTGTATATGATTTCGACAACAACAAAAAGAAGTTCGCGAGTTTATTTCAATCCGTATGAATCAATCGAAGTTGATTTCGGCAAGTTTGCAGAAATTTCGGGCGAACCGATATTGAAAGGATTTGTGCTGAATGTTCAAGAGATTTGGGAGTAAGTTATGAATCGAGCAAAAATTTTCATCGCGTTTATTTCACTTTTATTATTTGTTATCTGCGGAGCGGCTCAAACAATAAAATCCACAAAAGGACTGGACAACTTAGATTTAATGAATGTGAATCGTCAGACTAAAAATTCAGGTGCGGGCATTGTTACACCAAATGAATTAGAAGGTTTTGAGTTCTTTAAAACGGGAAAACTCAATAACATAAGGATCGGGATTTCCACTGAAAGTGACGTTCAAAACATTTTCGGTTCATCTTGTGAAAAGCCTTGTGATTATGACTCAAACTGGATAATTACGGTTGTATATTTCGACGAAAGCGATATTCTTATTGAAAACAAATACGATCAAAAATCAAATAAAACGATTGAAACACACTACATTCCTAAAAAAGAAGTGATCGGAAAAATCGTATCTGTTGAGGTGCGTCCGAAGAAACGAACTTCTTTTGAAAATGTTAATTTCTCCGGTAATCTCAAAAAATTCAGCCATCTTGAAAACGGTTACTTGACTCCGTCTATTAGTAAAGACGGTGTTTTAATTGATATTTATGCTGATTCTTACGGTTTGCAGTATTTGATTTTTGACAAATTCACCAGTGACAATTTTAAGGATACATTCAACTTACGAAAAAGATTTTCAAATTTTAGCAAGGGCGATCTGATTACGATTAAATATATGATTCCCGAAGAATTAGAAAGTAACTTTTACGTTGAAGATAATTAGATTTATGCAATTTTCTTATGATACAAACTTAAACAAAATCGCCGAAAAGGTTGAAGCGAACGAGCGTTTGACCTTTGATGAAGGCGTGGAATTATATAAAACCGACGATCTGAATGCGCTCGGGAAATTGGCGGATTTCGTCCGGTAGAAAATCAACTTCGAGTAAAATAATAAACGGAGAAGGTTATGCAAACTACGATTGAACAAATAGAAAATGAAGTCAAACAGCTTTCGCGGGAAGATTTGCAAAAAGTGCGCAAATTGGTTGATTCGCTCCTTGAAAAGAAAGAAGAAAAACCGACAATGACCGAAGAAGAATTCGCACAGCACCTTTATAAAAAAGGAATTATCGGCAAACCGCCGCCGCCGATAACAGATTTTTCCAGCTATGAAAATTACAAACCCGTAACCGTTACAGGCGAACCGATTTCCGAGATGATAATCAGGGAGCGGCGGTCAGCGAAGTTTTGACGGTTGATGATCCGAATAATCATTGAATTTAAACTATGGCTTCGTACAAAAGGAACATAGCTTGTTTGGAATCGCTTTGGGATAAAAAAACTGAAAACCGGCTTAATGTTTTGCCGATATTAGAACTGATTTCAAAAACACATAATGCAAAATTCAGTCATCTAAACTGCAATACCGAAAGTGAATTTCAGTATAACCTGAATCTTTTGTGCAAAAGAAATTACAATATTTTATATCTCGGTTTTCACGGTTCGGGCGGCACAATTTACTTGCACGATAAAACGGAAATTGATTTATCGAAACTCGCGGAAATGATGAATTGTAATTATAGTAATTGGATTATTCATTTTGGCAGTTGCGGAGTGTTTAAAAGAAAGAAAGCCTTGTCTGACTTTGTCGAAAAAACACAAACTGCATTAGCGACAGGTTTCACTAAAGATGTTAATTGGATTGAGTCAGCCGCGGTAGAATTACTTTTATTTCAAGCGTTTCAAAGCTACAAAAACCCGAAACTAGCTTGTCGAAATATTTTGAGTAAATTTCCGGATTTGGTTGGTCGAACAGGATTTCGTTTTTATCCTGACAATTAAATATATGGAATTTTCTTATGAACAAACTTAAACAAATCCGCAGTTATGAATAAAGTTATAAATCGCGCAAAATTTTTCATCTCATTTACTTTTCTTCCGGCTTTTGCGCTTCTAGTTTCGATATAGAATGAAGTTTTTTTAATTATGAAGGATAAAAATCTCAAATTTATTGATTTGTTTTGCGGAATTGGCGGATTTCGCATAGCAGTAGAAAATCAATGGCAAAACAGCGAATGTGTTTTCTCGTGTGATTTTGATTCCGATTCGCAAAAATCATACGAAGCTAATTTTGGTGAAAAGCCTTTCGGCGATATTACGAAAATACACGAAACTGAAATTCCCGAACACGATATTTTATTTGCCGGTTTTCCGTGTCAGGCTTTTAGCATTTGCGGCGACGGGAAAGGTTTTGAAGATACACGCGGAACTTTGTTTTTCGACATTGCGCGAATTTTGAAAGAGAAACGCCCTGAAGCTTTTGTTCTCGAAAACGTCAAACAACTGGTTTCGCACGGGTCGGGAAAAACACTTGAAAGAATTTTAGAAACACTCGAAAATCTCGGTTATCAAGTTCATTATAAAGTCTTAAACGCGCTGGATTTCGGTTTACCGCAAAAGCGTGAAAGAGTTTTTATTGTTGGTTTTCGTGAACCGAAACATTTTGTTTGGCAATTGCAGAAAATCGAAATGAAACCTTTGAAAGAAGTTTTGGAGACCGAAGTTGCTGAAAATTACTTTGCTTCGGAAAAGATAAGACAAAATCGCCTGCGAAGCGTCGAAGGAAAATTTATCGGTGAAGATTTAACGATTTGGCACGAAAACAAAGGCGGAAATATCAGCCCTTTGCCGTATTCGTGCGCACTGCGTTCGGGCGCATCTTACAACTATCTTTTGGTTAATGGTGAAAGACGTTTGACCGAACGCGAAATGCTGCGTTTGCAAGGTTTTCCTGAAGATTACAAAATTGTCGTCGGTTATCAGGCAATGCGAAAACTCGCCGGAAATTCCGTAGCGATTCCGTGTGTTGAGGCAGTCTTGAATTC
>CAYUGW010000368.1:0-4819 GCA_964444245.1 uncultured Blastocatellaceae bacterium
AAGCACAAACTGCATTTGGTATTGAAGAATACCGAAGAATCAATGTATTTAGGTTATATTTCTTATTTATTGAATTCAAACTTGATAAACTATGGCTGAGTACAATTTCGGATTAACGGGAAAATATACAGACACCCTTGAATCGGAGTTGAATTTGCAGGAAGATTTATAAATTATGGAACTGACGCAAGCGCGAGGAAAGCTGGTAATTATCGGCAACGGCGAGGATTAAAGAAGAGAATCCGCGAATTCTGGAAAAATTTGTCGAACTTTCCGAAAACTTCAATTTAAAGATCGTGGTATTAACGGTCGCAAACGGCAAGGTCGAAGAGGTGGGAAAGGAATATACCGAAGATTTCAAACGTCCGGGAGTGAATTTACTAAAGCAAATGGAGATGTTCAGCTGACTTAAGTGAAAAAAGACGACGAACAAAAAGAAACAACAGCATCAGAAGCGGTAAAAAATTCGATTTGGAGGCTCGGCGGGTTGTCCTGGCGAAATTTGGGACAGCGCGTTTGGGCGGAAATCTATGCCGGAACGCTTCTGACACACGCGGCGGCACTCGGGTTTTATTTTTTGTTCGCACTTTTTCCGTTATTGCTTTTTCTAACAACGCTTCTCGGGTTTTTCGCCGAAACGGGAACGGAGCTGTGGGTTAATTTACTCGGATTTCTAAGCCGTGTTGTCCCGGCTTCGGCATTCACGCTGGTTTCCGCCACGATTGACGAAATCGCGGCAAATGCCAAGGGATGGCGGCTCTGGTTCGGAATTCTTTCCGCCATTTGGTTTGCCTCGCTCGGCATCGCCGCCTTGAGCGATTCGCTTAACGCCATGTATGGTGTGCGAGAATCGCGTTCGTGGTGGCGCGTGCGAGCTTCGGCGGTCGCATTGACGGTTGTGATCGTCATTTTAATCGTATCCGCTCTTGTTTTAATGTTTTACGGCGGCGTAATCGGTGCCGGCATTGCCGATTATTTTCATTTGGGAGAAATCTTTGCGACCATTTGGACGCTCTTGCAAGTTCCGGTTGCGCTTGTTTTTGCCTTACTTGCCTTCGCCCTCATTTATTATTTCGCGCCGGATTTATATGACCAAAAATGGTATTGGATAACGCCCGGTTCGGTTGCCGGCGTTCTTTTGTGGATTCTGGTTTCTTTGCTTCTGCGCGTTTATCTGGGACAATTTAATAATTACAGCCTGACATACGGCTCGCTCGGCGCGGTTATTATTCTGATGCTCTGGTTTTATCTGACGGGCAAAGCAATTTTGCTCGGCGGCAAAATCAACGCTGAAATTGAAAATGCGGCGGCGCAAGCCGGAGTCCCGGAGGCTAAACAGCGCGGCGAAAAGTCGGCGGAAAGTTGAGGTTTTTTTTATCGGAAAAAAATTTGTGTTATTGCCGGACGGCACTTTGCTAATTACCCTTTTTTTACCAGCCCGATTTCTATGATTCTCCGCAGATCTTTTGCTCGATCAGGTTGTAAACGAGCGGCGTTCGGCTTTTTTAAAGCCAATTGTATTATGAAAAAGTATTTGAAAAATTTACGAAATCTTTCCCGTCTATTCGGAATTCTGCTGCTGATTTTTACTTACGGAATTTCCGCAAATGCCCAGGACACCGGAGCGACCGACGGTAACACTAATCAAACGGCGGCGGCAACTCCGACCGTTTTGCCCGTCCCGACTCCGATTCCGATTTCCGACATAGTTTCTCAATCCGAAGCCGCCTCGAAAAAATTGCAGGAAATCCGTACAAACGAAACCGGCAATCCGGGCATACAGGTAATCGAAGAAGAATTGCCGATACTTGCTAAAGAACTCGATTCGCGCACCACCGCGATCGCGCAGCTTCTTTCGGCACGACCTTCGCTTGAAATACTCCGGCAAACCGAGCAGGATTGGGAGTCGCTCTCCAAGAGCATCCCGACCTGGAAACGCAATTTGAGAGCGCAGCTCAATGTGCTTGAAACTCAATTTAAGGAACTGCAAAATCTCGCTGACATCTGGCAGAAAACTCTGGATTCATTAATAAACCTTAATAATCCGGCAACCTCTGCCGACACTTCCGCGGAAGGCAACAGTGCGGCTCAAACGGAAAGTTCTGTTGAAATTCCGCCTGTAGTTTTACAGAGAATTAACGAAATTATTGCCGAAATTCAGCAAACTCAAAAACAAATCGAAGAAAAACGCTCACGCCTGCTCACGCTTCAAACCCGAATCAGCGAACAGGAAACACGCGTCAACGACACGCTTGCCGCAATCAAGGAAGTTCGCGAAGAAGCCCTGACTCATCTTTTCGTCAAAGACAGTCCGGCGATTTGGAATATTCAGCGGCAGGGCAATTCTGCGGAAACCTTGATCGAGGAAACGAGAAATTCCTTCGCCGTGCAATCGGTTACTCTGAGCGAATATGCAAGGCGGCAGAGCGACCGATTTATTCTGCACGGAGTTGTTTTTCTGATTTTTTTCGGCGCACTTGTTTGGGCGCGGCGGCGAATCCGCCCGCTGGTAAAAATAGAGCCGGAACTTGAAGGAGCGGTAATAATCTTTAAAATGCCGCTGGCAACCGCCTTAATTTTAGGAGCTTTATTAAGCGACTGGTTTTACCCGCAGGCACCGCGTTTTTTAACGGCGATTCTCGGAGTTCTGGCAATCGTTCCGGTCGTCATACTGCTCCGGCAGCTTTTGGAAAAGCCGCTTTTTCCGATTCTCAACGCGCTCGTCGTTTTTTATTTTGTTGACCATCTGCGCGAAATCACCGCGTCTTTGCCGCTGGTTTCGCGAATTTTATTTCTGGCGGAAATACTCGGCGCGATAATTTTTCTGATCTGGTTTCTGCACTCAAAACGTCTTTCCGCAAAAGTCGAAGCGCGGCATTTTCGTATTTATACGGTGGTCAAAAAAGCGATTCCGCTTACTCTTTTCATTTTCGCGGCGGCATTTCTAGCCAATTTGTTCGGTTATGTCAGTCTTTCCAACGTCATCGGCAACAGCGTTTTAGGCAGCGCGTATATCGCACTGATTTTATATACCGCCGTGCAGATCATCAAAAGTTTGCTGATCTTCGCTTTTCGCCTCGAGCCGTTCGCTTCTCTTCGAATGGTCGCCGAACACCGAGAACTTATCCGCCTTCAGGCTTTTCGTATTTTGAAATGGCTGGCGGTCCTTGTCTGGATAATTTTAACGCTCAATCTGCTTTCCTTAAGGGAGACGGTTTTTTCGTATATTCAGGGGATTTTTGCATCGTCATTGACTGTCGGCTCGTTTAGTATTTCGCTCGGCGATGTGGTTATTTTCGTTGTAACGATCTGGCTGGCTTTTGTCCTTTCGCGTTTCTTACGTTTTGTACTGGAAGAAGATGTCTATACCCGTGTCGATCTGGCTGGCGGAATTCCGTACGCGATTTCGACGATGCTCCATTATGCGCTGCTTGTCATCGGATTTTTGATCGCGATTTCCGCACTTGGATTTGATTTAACGAAATTTACGATTCTCGCCGGTGCTTTGGGTGTCGGTTTGGGTTTCGGTTTGCAGACGATTGTCAGCAATTTCGTGTCCGGCTTGATCTTGCTGTTCGAGCGTCCGGTCAAGGTCGGCGATACCGTTCAATTGGGCGAGCATCAAGGCAATCTGAACCGCATCGGATTGCGGGCAAGCGTTTTGCGAAAGGTTGACGGCTCGGACGTGATCGTCCCGAACAGTCAGCTGATTTCCGAAGAAGTGATTAATTGGACGCTTTCCGATCAGCAGCGCCGGCTCGATATAAATGTCGGTGTCGCTTACGGCAATGATCCGGAAGAAATTATCGAACTGCTGACGAAAGTCGGGCTGGAGCATAAGAATATTATGGAATTGCCGCCGCCGCGCACGCTTTTTATAGGTTTCGGCGATAATTCTCTGGATTTTCAATTTCGCGCCTGGACCGACCAAACCGATAACTGGGTAGTTACCAGAAGCGAACTTGCTGTCGGCGTATATAAAGCACTGCGCGAAGCAAATATCGAAATTCCGTTCCCGCAAAGGGATCTGAACTTAAAAATCGTCAGTGCGGAAAACGGGGAAACCATCAGGAAAAATTTAGCAGAGCAAAATACTTCAAATAGCGAAAAGGAAAATGTAAATAAAGTAAAACCGAAATAATTTGATAGAAAACTGATCGAGCAGATATTGTCTGGGTTATTTGCGAAAATATAAGGACACCTTGTGTGCAACTTTAATTTAGATTTTGTTAATTTAACTCATTTCTGAGCGGCATAGAAATTGTCCAATAAAAGATATAGCGTAACTTGTTGATTTAACAAGGATTTCTCAAATATCTTTGTCGCTTGATCACTGATTGGTGAGCCATTTTTTATAATTTCATTATTTTTTTGACAATATTTTTTAGTATATTTTTAGCTTACTTCAACTTTGGTCTTAAATTGATACTCAAAAATATCGAAAAAAATTGTCAGGTTTTTAATAAATTGGGCAAAACTTTAGAAATTGATTTCTACTTGTAACCCAAGTATTTGAATATGCCTTTAAGAATCAATAACTTAGCATTTAGTATCTGCATAGCAATTTCTATATCGCTCAGTAATGATCCTTACGCGGATGCTTCGGTGTTAAAGACGGAAGAGTCGGAAAAAGGACGCAAACTTTTTTAGAGGCTGTCTCAAAAATACAAACCAACCGTTAAGCAAGCGGTCTTTGACCGCGTTTCGCCCTTGATTTACTGAGGGAAATGCAGTCAAAGACCGCTTGCTTAACCATATATTTTATTTTTGAGATAGCTTCTAATAATTTTTTTGTAGCGTAATTCGGGCAAGACTGCTA
>CAYUGW010000369.1:0-4814 GCA_964444245.1 uncultured Blastocatellaceae bacterium
TGCGGAAATTCGCTGCACGCCTGACCATAAATTTATGCTTCGCGACGGAAGTTTCATTGAAGCAAAAGATTTGAAATCAGGCGAATCGCTGATGCCATTTTATCGTGAAACAGACAAAGACGGTTATGTTCTCGTACAGCAAAATCATTCGGGGAGAATGCAAAAAGCACATTGGATTGTTGCCCGTAGCGGTTTGCTAGGCAAAGTTCCGAGATTTGACGGCGATAAAACGATAATTCATCACAAAAATTTTGATGAAGCCGATAATCGTCCCGAAAATCTGGAATTTATGAGTTCGTCAGAACATTCGGCTTATCATCGCAGTTTGGTTGAACGCAACGAACATTGGCAATCAGCAGAATTTCAAGCAAAGCGTGTAAAAGCACTTGGCGACAAAGCACAAACTGCTGAAGGTCACGCTTATTATGCGGAACGCGGGACAAAAAACATTTTGAAATATATGGAAGAAAATCCTGAACATTTCAAAATGTCGGTTGCCGAAAACGGGATGCGCGGCAAAAAGTTTTTGGTTGAATACAATCAAAGCGAAAAAGGTCGCACGAAATCAAAGGAAATCGCTAACCGTCTGTATGACTGCGAAACTTGCGGCGAAAAAGTAAAAAGCGGAATCGGTTTGCATAATCATCGTCTTTATTCGCACGGTTATAATCACAAAGTTGTTTCCGTTGAAGTTATTAAAGAATGCGAAGAGGTTTATTGTTTGACCGTTCCCGAATATCACAATTTCGCTCTGGAAGCCGGTGTTTTCGTTCACAACTGCGGAATGATGGCGGTCAAAACGCCTTTTAAAAGCGGAATTCTTGACGGCAAGTTGAAAGATTTGCGCCACGAGATCGAACGCGCCATTCCGGTCGGATTCAACGCGCATAAGGAATCCGATACAAACGCTTCGCGCTGGGCGGGTTGGGAAACTTTCGATGAACTGCATTCGGGAGTTCAAGACCGCAAGGTGAAAGCGATGAAACAATTAGGCACTCTTGGTGGGGGTAAATTGCCCCGTGCTGTGGCGACACAGTAATGAAAACTCGTCCAAATCGGTGAAAGGCTGAGATGCAGACACCGAGGGAAGCGGTAAATTTGAAAATCATATTTATACGCCCCGTAGAGAGCAGAGGGACTTGGGCATCTTAATTATTTTAAGATGAAGGTGTGCTCCGAACTGCAACGAAAAAGGAAGTTGCAGAATCAGGCAGAAATGACCTGATCGGTTACGAGATTTTTGAAATAGATTTTTGAAAAGTCTGCGTAGCAGACGACAGCATGTAGCCACAGGCACAAGCCTGTGGTTGTATCGCGGTAAATGTCAAAGCCCGTGAAACGGGCGACAGAAATAAATTACGTTGATTTTCTGTCGCTATCTACGATAGCTGGAAACATTTATTGCCCTTTTTCCCATAGCTTGCGCTATGGGCTACACGCTTTCGTTCGCTACGCGAACTAAAATCGAATTTCTCGTAATTAGTAACAAATTGAACCACTTTATAGAGGTTTGCCTCGATACCGAAGACAATGTTTGGCTGATGCTTCATTCCGGTTCGCGTAATATCGGAAAGGAAATCGCCGAACGTCATATTGCGACGGCGAAAACGCTTCATCGCCTTAATGAACTTCCCGATCCGAATCTAGCCTATTTTATTCAGGGAACGGACGAGTTCAAGAATTACTGGCGCGATCTGGAATGGGCGCAAAGTTATGCGTTGATGAACCGCGAAGTGATGATGAAACGGCTTTTGAAATCATTCAACCGAATGTTTAATAAACAGAAGGCGTTTCGCCCGGAAATCGAGGTTAATTGTCATCACAACTACGTCGCTTCGGAAGAACATTTCGGCGAAAAGGTCTTTGTTACGCGCAAAGGCGCGATCAATGCCGAAACCGGACGCTACGGAATCATTCCCGGCTCGATGGGCGCGAAATCGTTCATTATCAAAGGGTTGGGAAATCCGCAGTCGTATAATTCCTGCTCGCACGGCGCAGGTCGCAAGATGTCGCGCACACAGGCGAAAAAACGCTTCACCCGAGAGGATTTGGAGCGGATGACGAAAGGCGTTGAATGCCGCAAAGACTCAGGCGTAATTGACGAAATTCCCGGCGCGTACAAAGACATTGACCAGGTTATGCGCAACCAATCCGATCTGGTCGAAATCGTCGCGGAATTGAAGCAAGTCGTTTGTGTTAAAGGATAAAAATAAGTTTGCCGATTTGTCTTTTCAAGTCGGCAAACTCTACTTAATAATCTTAAAAATATGTTGCTTGAATTTCGTGATAACAAAACGCTACACAACGATTTGATTTTACATTTCAACGGTTTAGAAATTGAATCTGATTCATACTATTTCGCTTTGGATAGAAACGTAAAGCCCGAAAATGAAGATGCTGATAAAATCAAAATCGTTATCAAAAGGCTTTTAGAACAATGGAAATCTTATGTTTCAAGAGCTAAATCCGACGAGGTAATTTATCTTCCTTTTGATTTTTCTGGTGAATATACAGGTTGTATAAAATGTGAGTTTCAAAATACTGATGTTTTATTGACAATTGGTTATTTAGATTTTCAAGGTTGGAGTTTCTTTCCAAGCGAAATAAGCGAATATGTACAATCAAGCCGTTTTTTCATCAAGTCAAAAGATTTTACATTAAAACTTAAAAAATCCGATTTTCTCCAACAAATAAAAGAAAATATTCAAACAATTGATTAAGCATCGTTAGTCTAGGGGTTTAAGACTTCGGCTTGCCATGTCGAGGACAGCGGTTCGAATCCGCTACGATGCTCCAATATTTGATTTCGGATTCGGGATTGCGGATTGCGGATTTATTCTCGAAATTGAAATTCGATTATGTTAAATTTAACCTGAGGTTAGATTATGTCAAAGAAAAACGGAAACAAGCCGGAAGAAAAAATCCCGACGGGCAAAGAATTATTAAAAATGTTTCCCACGCCGAAGAAATTAACGCCGCAGGAAAAGCGTATGCAAGAAGCGTTTGAAAAGGCGATGGACGCGCTCGACAGGAGAATAAAAGAACATGGCTACCCGCCCGATTTTCGACACTAGCTCTGTCATTAAATATCGCGCTCAATTGAAACCTTATTTTAAAGTGGCTTATTTTCCCTCGTTGGTGTTTTTTGAATTGGTAGCGACTTCAATCAATCAAGACGAATTGAAACTTTATTCGTCTTGGAGAATTGAATTCAAAAAATCGGACCGAATTTTGTCGCCGACCGAAAACGACATTTGGGAAACCGCCAAAGCCATCCGCCGAATGTATCTCAACAAAATCGCGCCGCAATCAAAGCTCTTAACCCTGCGAACCGATGCACTTATCGCACGGCTTTCCGTCAAACAAAAAGATTCGTTTATTGTAACCGATGATATTGACGATTTTCTGATAATCAAACGCGAAATGAATGAACTGAAAGTCATCTCAGCCGAAGATTTTTTTGCCTGAACATCCAAATCTATTTTATAAATATCGTTGGTCGAGCGGCTTAAGACCACGGCTTGCCGCGCCCGGAAACAGCGAGCGCGAATCCGCTTGCGATGCTCCGATTTCTTAAAATACATTAACATTAAAAGTTTTTGACGAACTGAAAATTGTCTATCAGGATAATTTTCTTTTGTCTATAACTTTTTTTATCAGGACAAAAACTATGAGAAAACTTGTAACTATCAGAAAAATCAACGAAATACATCCGATTCCTAATGCGGACTTGATCGAACGGGCGAAGATCGGCGGCTGGAATGTTGTTGTTAAAAAAAATCAATTTACGCCCGGCGATCTGTGTGTTTACGGTGAGATTGATTCGATATTTCCGGCAGAAGACGAACGCTTTGCTTTTTTGGAAGGAAAGCGTCTGCGGACGAAAAAGCTGCGCGGCGTGGTTTCGCAGGGAATCGCTTTTCCGCTTTCGATTCTGGGCGGAATTTCCGTGGCGGAAGGAGATGAAGTAACCGGTTTTCTCGGCGTTACAAAATACGAACCGCCGCCGCCGCAATCGGTCGAGGCAAAAGGCGAATTTCCCTGGTTTGTCCCGAAAACCGATGAAGAAAGAGTTCAAAATCTGCTTTTTGAATTAACCGAACAATTAGGACAATTCGCTTTTGTTACCGAAAAACTTGACGGAAGTTCGATCACCGTTTTTTCCCGAAAAGGCGAAGCGGATTGGGAAAGCGGAGTTTGTTCGCGAAATCTGGAACTGAAACTCGATGTTGAAAACGCTTTTACTTCGACGGTGAAAAAATTTTCGATTATCGAAAAACTCGAAGAATTCTGCAAGCAAAATAATCGCCAGATCGCCCTCCAAGGCGAATTGATCGGCGCTGGCGTTCACGGAAATAAATATAAACTTGCCGCGACCGATGTCAGATTTTTCAAGGCGTTCGATATTTCGGAACAAATCACTTTTGCTCTGAATGAATTTGTCGAAATTCTGAAAAATCTCGGTTTGCAATCGGTTCCGATTTTGCAGGAAAAGTTTGTATTGCACGACAACATCGAACTTTACTTGCAAGAAGCCGAAGGAAAATCCGTTTTGAATAATCAAACCGAACGCGAAGGAATCGTGATTCGCACACACGACGGAAATTTTTCATTCAAGGCAATCTCAAATCGGTTTCTGCTCAAAAACGATTGAGCAATCGTGGATCCGGCAGTTAAAGAAACAATTAACAAGAAAATAAAAATCTCGCGGACGGAAAACTTTTCCAGCCCGGTTCTTGGCTGTTCTCGTAGCTGTGTCTGTCCGCCGGACGGGAGCGGATTTGATGCAAATAATCCGCTCCCTATATTAAAAA
>CAYUGW010000370.1:0-4807 GCA_964444245.1 uncultured Blastocatellaceae bacterium
GATTTTTCGGATTCAATTTTCGCAAACCGCTCAATGTAAAATTATGCCATTCGCCATCCGTTTTATTCCAGTAAAGCGGCGAACCGACGCGGTTTTCATTAACCCAATCGAAGCCTTCGGAATGCCATAATAGATGATTTTCGTAGCCGCCGTCTTCGATAAATTCCAGAAATTCGCCGTTGGTGACCAGATTTTCCTGAATCTCGAAATCGTGCAAAAAGACCTTGTGCCGTCCGAGTTCGTTATCAAAATGAAAACCTTCACCCGAAAAACCGATTTCGTAGATTCCTTCGGGAATTTCGATAAAATTATTCGATTCGATCTCGCCGATTTCCGTAAGCGCAAAGTCTTGTTTATAAACGGGATAAAGCGGATTGCAGCTTAAAGTGAATTTCAGATCGGTGAGAAAAAGTTCCTGATGCTGTTGTTCGTGATTTAAACCTAAAACGATCAATTCTTTTAATTCTACCGACAAATCTGTTTCGAGCAGATCAGACATTTTCGCGTCAACATATTCGCGATATTCAAAAACCTTTTTAACAGTCGGGCGCGACAGATCGCCGCGATGATCGCGTGCGGTGCGCTCGCCGATGGAATTATAATAACTGTTGAAAAGAAAGCCGAAATTCGGATCGAATTCTGCATAATTTTCCGCGTATTTTTTCAAGATCATTTCCTCGAAAAACCACGTCGTATGTGCGATGTTCCACTTCGGCGGGCTGACATCAACGCTCGGCTGCGGAATATAATCTTCGATTTCGAGCGGTTCGCATAATTCCAGAGTTTTAGCGCGAACTTCCGCGTAAAAAGCCTTTAAATTTCGCGGCGCGGATTTTTTTTGATATGTTCCCTGCATTATTTTATTAAAACAAAATTTGCGGGAAATTAGAAATTGAAAAAATTAGAAGCTTTCTCAAAAATAATTTACTCCGTTAAGCAAGCTGTCTATGACCGCGTTTCACCGTTGTTTTATTCGGCAAACGCGGTCATAGACAGCTTGCTTAACTGTTAAAGGTTAGTATTTATGAGATTCCAGCTCCGTGAATTCTTTATACCTATTTGAATTTGATTTAAAAAAACGCGGCTTGCTACTGACCGGCAATTTTATTTAAGGATTTTTGAAGAATTTCGACCAACAGGTAATCTTCCGAATTCAGATTCGACTGCAAAGCCCGAATTGAAGATTGATCGCCGATTACGCCGAGCGCAGCCGCCGCTTCGCGCTTTGTGTCAATTGCTTCTTTCGGATTTTGCAGTATTTTAATTAAAACTTCGTTGGCAGTTTGGAAAATTGGGAAAGATTCAAACAAATTTTCGTGTTTCGGCTTTTTGATTACTTGCGGATTATTGCCCGGTAATTTTGTAAATTCGCTTTCAGAATATTCTTCAAACTGTTGAAAATGCGTAATTTGTCCGATTGAACGCGCTGCGCTCCGGCGCAGAAATTCTTCGGAAGATCGGGGATTTCTTTGCAAAATCCTTGTTAATGCATCAACCGCGCTAATATCTCCGATTTCGCCGAGCGCAACGGCAGCGGCGTTTCTGACTTCGATTTCTCTGTCGCGCTGCAAAATTTGCAAAAGGGAATTGACCGCGTTTGGATTCCGCGTTTTGCCGAGCGCGTAAGCCGTTTCGCGTCTGACAAAAAGAGATCTGTCCTGCAAAAGCGGCGCGAGAATTTGAACCGCTTCATCCGAAGGCAGAAAAATTACGGAAGAAACTGCCGTGGCGCGAACGATTTCCGAAGAATCTTTGAGCGAAAAAACCGCTGTGCGCGAGGCTTCTTCCGTTCGCAGATTTCTGATTTCAAACAAAATATCGCGTTTTTCTTCATCTGATCCGGTTCGCAGTTTTTGCGCGAAAATGATTAATTCTTCCGAAGTTTGAGCAAACGAATTAAAAGAAACGGCGAAAAAAACAAACACAAAACAAAAAGGCAAGAATTTCCGAAAAACTTTTGCCTTTTGCCTTTTTACTTTAGCCTTTTCATTCATAAGCTTCGCTGGAGATTCTGTCGTCTGACGCGTTCCCATTCAAACACCTGCCGGGCGCGTTTGTTTTCATACGCGTCGGACAAAGAACCGATCAGATCGTCGTTAAAATTGTTTTCTTTTGTTTTGGAAATGCGGTTGGAAAGAAGTTCGGAAATATAATTGACAACAGCTAAAGTTTCGTTTTCATTAAGTTTATTAATTTCATTAGCGATATTTTCACTTGTTCGTTTGACCATCTTCTTTGCCTCCTATTTGTTGGCAGACAGTCAGAAAAACAAACTAAAGTTTTAAGTTTTGACTGTCTGAAATCGGGTTTTTCTCATAATTAAATCTTTAGTTTTGTTAAATCTCCTGCAACTCTAATTATTTATGCACTTATAAAATTATCATAAAAATAAAGTTTTTGGCAATAATTAGAGAGATTTTTTCAGTTTTCTTTCAGATAAATTTCAGATTTCAGATTCCAAATTTCAAATTGAAAAAACAGGATGAATTGGTTACAGGCTTTGATTTGGAATTTGGAATCCGGAACCTGAAATCTCGGATACAGCTGATTTTATGAAAAACGGTATAATTTATGCTTTCAAAAACTGGACAAATTTTGTTTTTGAAAATAAACTGCTTTTTATGATTTTGTTTTGTGAAAACAATTCACTCCGCCTTAGATAGCCACTCGTGTAAACCGCGTGTGGCGCATACCTGCTTATTAACAATCAAAAATTTAATACTGGTTGTTTGGTGAATTTTCATTTATTCACTAAACTTGGTTTTTTATTCGGAGAACTGAAAAAAATATTTTAATATTATGGACGAGAAATATTACGCACAAAAGATCGAGAATAAATGGCAAAAGCGTTGGGCTGAAAAGGGGATTTTCGAGGCGAAAGTCGATGAATCGATGGAAAAATTCTACTGCCTCGAAATGCTTCCGTATCCGTCGGGACGCTTACATATGGGACACGTTCGCAATTATTCAATCGGCGACGCTCTGAGCTGGTATAAACGTCTGCAAGGTTACAATGTTCTGCATCCGATCGGCTGGGATTCGTTCGGTCAGCCCGCCGAACAAGCGGCGATCAAAAAAGGCGTGAACCCGCGCGATTGGACGGAAGACAATATCAATCAAATGCGCCAGCAGCTTCAGCGTTTGGGAATCAGTTACGATTGGAGTCGCGAGATTGCCGCGCATCGCCCGGAATATTACAAATTCGATCAATGGTTTTTCCTGAAAATGCGCGAAATGGGTTTGGCGTATAAAAAGATGACCAAGGTCAATTGGTGTCCGAAGGATGAAACAACCTTGTCGAACGAACAGGCGAGCGGCGGAGTTTGCTGGCGGTGCGGCAGCGCGGTCGAAAAAATCGATCTGGCGCAGTGGTTTTTTAAGATTACGGAATATGCCGAAGAATTGGTCGAAGGACTAAAACAGCTCGAAGGCGGCTGGGCAGAACGCGTTTTGACGATGCAGAAACACTGGATCGGGCGGAGCGAAGGCGCGTTTGTCGATTTTGGATTGCCGATTTTGGATTTTGGATTGAAAGATAAGGAATATCCAAAATCCAAAATCCAAAATCCAAAATCAATACGGGTTTTTACAACCAGAATTGATACGATTTACGGCGCGAATTCAATTGTGGTCGCGGCGGAACATCCGTTTGTTATTGAAAATTACGAAAGATTTTCCGATGAAGTAAAGGCAAAAATCGAAGAGATCAAGATCGAAAAAGCCAAACCGAGAGATTACGGCGAGGAGATCGAAAAAGACGGAATTGATACGGGATTGAAAGCCGTAAATCCGTTCAGCCGGGAAGAATTGCCGGTTTGGATCGGCAATTACGTGATGATGGAATACGGCACGGGCGCGGTGATGAGTGTTCCGGCGCACGATGAGCGCGATTTTGAATTTGCCAAAAAATTCGGTCTGCCGATTCGTCAGGTTATTTCCGAGCCGCATCTCATACATGAACATCAGCAGATGCAGGCACTCGCGCTTGAACAGGCGTTTACGGAAAAAGGAATTCTGGTTCATTCCGATTATTGGAACGGAAAAACGAGCAACGACGCAAAACGCGAGATGACCGAATTTGCCGAAAAACACAGGTTTGGCGAAGGGGCAATTACCTATCGTCTGCGCGATTGGGGAATTTCGCGCCAGCGTTTCTGGGGCGCACCGATTCCGATTATTTACTGCGAATTGTGCGGCGAAGTTCCAGTGCCATACGATCAATTGCCCGTCGAATTGCCGGAAAGTGCGCCGTTTACGGGCGTTGGGGAATCGCCGCTGGCAAAAGTTCCCGAATTCGTCAATACGATTTGCCCGAAGTGCGGCGGTAATAAAGCGACGCGCGAAACCGACACGATGGACACCTTTGTCGATTCGAGCTGGTATTATTTCCGCTACGCCGATCCGCATAATACGGAAATGCCGTTTGATCCCGAAATCGTTAAATACTGGACACCGGTTGATAAATACATCGGCGGCGTGGATCACGCGGTGATGCATCTGCTTTACACGCGTTTCTGGACAAAAGCGATGCGCGATATGGGTTTGGTTGATTTTGACGAACCGGTCAAAAATCTACTGACTCAAGGAATGGTCGTCGGTGAATCGTATTACAGCGAAACGCATTCGAGTTATTTTGAACAGGATTTGGTAAATGTTCAGCGCGATGAACGCGGCAAAATCCTGAGCGCGGTCTTAAAGGAAGACGCGTCGCCGATCAGGGTTGCGGTCGAGAAAATGTCGAAATCCAAATATAACGGCGTTGACCCGGACGATATGGTTCTGGTTTACGGCGCGGATGCCGTCAGGA
>CAYUGW010000371.1:0-4801 GCA_964444245.1 uncultured Blastocatellaceae bacterium
TCGCTAAGGTTGATATATCAACCTTAGCGCGAAATTTCTCCGGAATTGTCGTCGTGGACGAAGCATATATTCATTTCTCGCGCGAAGAATCTTTCGCCCGGGAAATCAATAAATTCCCGAATCTGGTCGTTTTGCAGACCTTTTCAAAAGCCTGGGGCTTGGCGGGTTTGCGCGTCGGTACGGCGTTTGCAAATGAAGAAATAATTGCGCTTTTCAACAATGTAAAACCGCCGTATAACATTTCCGAAATTGCGCAAGATGCGGTTTTGGAAGCGTTTGAAAATGAAAACCGGGTTAAAGAAACCGTTCGGAAAATAATCAATGAGCGCGAAAAATTGATCGAAAATTTATCAAAACTCGAAATTATTACAAAAATTTACCCGACGGACGCGAATTTTGTTTTGGTGAAAACGATTGATGCGGAAAGGATTTATCGTTTTTTGCTCGATGAAAAAATCGTCGTGCGCAACAGAAATAATATCGAATTATGCGAAGGCTGTTTGCGAATCACAATCGGAACGCCGGAGGAAAACGAAAATTTGGTGAAATCTTTGGAAAAAGTGTCAGAACCGCCTGCGGTAGCGGGTGGTTGAAGTTTAATTTTATACAAGTTAGATTCGTGTTAATTACGTTAAACCATCCGCTACCGCAGATGGTTCTGACAAGAAAGAAAAATATGAAAAAAGTTTTATTTATAGACCGCGACGGAACGCTTGTTTTAGAGCCGGAAGATTTTCAGATCGATTCGTTTGAAAAGCTGAAATTTCTGCCCGGAATGATTACCTTCTTAGGAAAAATTGCGCGCGAAACGGATTTTGAACTCGTGATGATTTCAAATCAGGACGGACTCGGCACAAAGAGTTTTCCCGAAGAAACCTTTTTTCCGGTGCAGAATTTTATCTTGCAAACGCTTGAAAATGAAGGAATTGTTTTTTCGGAAGTTTTTATAGATAAAAGTTTCGCGCACGAAAATCTGCCGACGCGCAAACCGAATACGGGACTGCTTCAAAAATATTTTTCCGCTGAATATGATCTGAAAAACTCTTTGGTCATCGGCGACCGCGAAACCGATGTCCGGCTGGCAAAAAATCTCGGCGCAAAGGCGATTTTTATCAAAAACGCGAACTTTGAAATTGCCGAAAATGAAAATATCTTTGTTGCGGAAAATTGGCGGGAAATTTATGAATTCTTAAAATTACCGCCGCGCAGAGTATTTCATCAACGCAAAACAAAAGAAACGGAAATTGAACTTGAATTAAACCTCGACGGCAGCGGAAAATCCGAAATTTCAACCGGAATTTCGTTTTTCGATCATATGCTCGAACAAGTTTCAAAACACGGAAATCTCGATCTGAAAATCAAGGCAAACGGTGATTTGCACATTGATGAACATCACACGATTGAAGACACGGCGATCACGCTCGGCGAAGCATTTAACCTGGCTTTGCAAGACAAACGCGGAATGCAGCGCTACGGTTTTTGTCTGCCGATGGATGATGCCCTCGCGCAAGTGGCGATTGATTTCGGCGGGCGAAACTGGTGTATTTGGGAAGCGGAATTCAGGCGCGAAATGATCGGGAAAATGCCGACGGAAATGTTTTTTCATTTCTTTAAATCGTTTTCAGATAATGCTTTATGTAATTTGAATATCAAAGCCGAAGGTACCAACGAGCATCATAAGATCGAAGCGATATTCAAGGCGTTTGCCAAAGCTATAAAAATGGCGGTGCGGCGCGATATTTCGAGCGACGCGCTGCCTTCAACGAAAGGAATTTTATAAGTGTCAGATGTCAGATGTTAGAAAAAACACAAACATCTGACATCTGACATCTGACATATATTTATGAAAATTGCCATCGTCAAATACAACGCCGGAAACGTCGAATCGGTCAAAAACGCTTTGAATCGCTTAAATATCAAGCCGATTTTAACGGACAATGCCGAAATATTGAATTCAGCGGACAGAGTGATTTTTCCGGGTGTCGGAGAAGCGTCGAGCGCGATGCATTTTCTGCGCGAAAAAAAATTAGATCAAGCAATCAAAAATCTTGTTCAGCCGGTTTTGGGAATCTGTCTCGGAATGCAGCTTTTATGCGCATTTTCTGAAGAAAACGAAACAAAGTGTCTGGAGATTTTGCCGTATAAAGTTCGCAAATTTGAAACGGAAAATCTGAAAATTCCGCAGATCGGCTGGAACAATATTTTTGATTTGAAAGGCGATTTATTTAAAAACGTGGAAGAAAATTCGTTTGTTTATTTCGTCCATAGTTTTTACGTCGAAACCGGAAAGGAGACGATTGCAACTTGCAATTACGGCGTGAGATTTTCCGCCGCCGTCAGTTACAAAAATTTTTACGCCGTGCAGTTTCACGCGGAAAAATCCGGCGCGGTCGGCGAGCAGATTTTGAAGAATTTTTTGGAATTAAACACATAGAAATATAGAAAACATAGATTTTATAAATTTTTGCTTCTATGTTTTCTATGTTTCTATGTGTTTGAAAGAAAATTATGATTGAAATAATTCCGGCGATAGATTTAATTGACGGCAAATGTGTGCGGCTCGCGCAGGGCGATTTCGCTCGAAAAAAGATTTACAGCGAAAATCCTTTGAATGTAGCGAAGGAATTTGAAGCGTTCGGTCTGAACAGGCTTCATATTGTCGATCTCGACGGCGCGAAACGCGGCAGAATTGCGAATTTGAAAGTTTTGGAAACGATTGCGCGAAACACGAATCTGACGATTGATTTCGGCGGCGGAATCAAAACGGATGAAGATATAAATTCGGTTTTTGCGGCGGGCGCGGAAATGGCGAGCATCGGCAGTATTGCGGTTAAAAATGCGGAACGTTTTTTTGCGTGGATTGAAAAATTCGGCAGCGAACGCATTCTGCTCGGCGCGGATGTGAAGGGCAAAAATCTGGCGATCAACGGCTGGCAAACCGCAACGGAAATCGAGATTTTATCGTTTTTGCGCGAATATTTTTCAAAAGGCGTGACGCAAGTTTTTGTCACAGACATTTCAAAAGACGGACTTTTAGAGGGCAGTGCAAACGAACTCTATGCGGAAATTCTTCGGGAAATTCCCGAAATAAAACTGATTGCTTCGGGCGGTGTTTCAAAAATCGAAGATGTCTGCGAACTCGAAAAAATCGGCTGCGCGGGCGTGATCGTCGGCAAAGCGATTTACGAAGGAAGGATAAAGTTTAAAAGTGAAAAAGTTTAAAAGTGAAAAGGTGAAAAAGTTTTAGTATTTTGTATTTCAGGCTTTTTCACCTTTTAAACTTGTTCACCTTTTCACTTTTAAACTTTGATTTTATGTTAGCAAAAAGAATTATTCCGTGTCTCGATGTAAAAGACGGGCGGACGGTCAAGGGAACGAATTTCGTGAATTTGCGCGACGCGGGCGATGCGGTCGAACTTGCCCGAATTTATTCGGTAAACGGTGCGGACGAACTCGTTTTTCTCGATATTTCGGCGACGAACGAAAAACGCAAAACTCTGTCGGAACTCGTTAAAAAAATTGCGCGGGAAATAAATATCCCGTTCACGGTCGGCGGCGGGATAAATACGACGCAAGACATCGAAATTCTGCTGAATTCCGGCGCGGATAAAGTTTCGATCAATACTTCGGCGGTCAAGAATCCGCGAATTTTGGCGGACGCGGCGCGGAATTTCGGTTCGCAGTGCGTTGTTCTGGCGATTGACGCAAAACTCGTCGGCGACGCTTGGAAGGTTTTCTTAAACGGCGGGCGCGTTGAAACCGATTTAAATGCAGTTGAATGGGCGCGAAAAGGCGTTTCGCTCGGCGCGGGCGAGATTTTATTGACCTCGATGAACGCCGACGGTACGCGAAACGGTTTTGAAATTTCGTTGACAAAAACGGTTTCGGAAAGCGTAAATGTTCCCGTTATCGCTTCGGGCGGTGCTGGGAACCTCGAACATTTCGCGGAAGTTTTTGAAAAGGGAAAAGCCGATGCCGCGCTTGCCGCGAGTATTTTTCATTTTCGGGAAATCGAAATTTTACATCTGAAAAATTACCTGAAAAAACAAAATATTCCCGTCAGAATTTGATTTTCGGTTTGCAATTTTATTCAATAAAGCCTTTTAATAAATCAGACAAAAAAACTCAATATGAAGCCAGATTTCAAAAAATCGCCCGACGGATTAGTTCCGGCAATTATTCAAGACGCGGAAACCAACAAGGTTTTGATGCTCGGATATATGAATAAAGAGTCTTACAAAAAGACGAAAAAGAGCGGAAAAGTTACGTTTTACAGCCGTTCGCGCCAACATATTTGGGAAAAAGGCGAAACGAGCGGGAAATTTCTGACCGTCAAGGAAATCATTCTGGATTGCGATTTGGACACGATTTTAATTAAGGCGACACCGGAAGGCGCGGTTTGTCATAAGGGAAAAGATACTTGTTTTAACGAAAAAAACGAATCGGATAATTTTCTGCTCGAACTTGAAAAAATCATCATTGACCGCAAAAACAGACCTTTAAAAAGTTCGCACACTTCGCTTCTTTTCTCCCGCGGCGTGAATAAAATTTCCCAAAAAGTCGGCGAAGAAGCCGTGGAATTTATCATCGAAGCGATTGATAACAACGACGAACTCCTCAAAGCGGAAGCCTCCGATCTGCTTTATCATTTCCTTGTTTTGCTGGTCGCCAAAGACATTCCGCTTAATGATGTGGTCGAAGTTTTGCGGCGAAGACGCAGATGATTTTTGAAATTTCAGATTTCAGATTTCAAATTTCAAATTTCAGAAAAAAGAGCATTTCCTGATAAAAGGCAAGAGTG
>CAYUGW010000372.1:0-4797 GCA_964444245.1 uncultured Blastocatellaceae bacterium
ATGAGGCTGATTAATTCCAACTCCTGATTCGCATTATCAATTTATAAACTTTTTCACGTTTTAACCTTTAAACTTTTTCACTTTATGTAGATCGGATTTGAAATTATCCAGGGCATTTTGTCGAATGGATTTCCGAGCGAATCGAGATAAACTTCAACGCGATACACACCTTTTTCACTTACGGGAAAAATAACTTCTTTAATTTCAGCGGTTTCGGAAACTTTTTCGCCGTTCTTAAAGATCACGATTCGGGCAGTTTGAGGGGAATTTATTTTCAAATTTGTTTGATTTTCGGCAAAAGAAATCTCGTCGCCCATAATGCGCGTTTCCCGTCCGTTTTCCGCCGTGAAGGAAAAACCGCTCGCATCGGACATCGCATCAAAACCGACGTAAGAATGCCCGTTTTTGATCGCTTCGAGCAGAGTTTCCTGCGAAAGCCGGTTTTCCTTTTCAAGTAAAATATAGGTGCGGAAAATACGAAAAGTCATCTCAAACGGGTCGAGTTTGAGATTTATCAATTTATTTCCCGCGTCGTCGCCCAGCAGGTGAAAACCGATATTCGA
Source organism: uncultured Blastocatellaceae bacterium (assembly GCA_964444245.1). Lineage (GTDB taxonomy): Bacteria > Acidobacteriota > Blastocatellia > Pyrinomonadales > Pyrinomonadaceae > JAHCHG01. The sequence continues at coordinate 564 of CAYUGW010000372.1, forward strand.
ATGCGAATCATTTCCGGCGGTCAGCGAAATTTTTCTATTTTTCGAGATTTCATCGAATTTTTTCAGATTTTCGTCAGGACGTTTGAGATATGTGGCGAGCGTCAATTCCGGGTATGAACCGTAAGACCAGAGCGCGTCGAACAAAAAATACGGCACATTCATCTGTTTTGAATTGGTGTGCATATTAAAAACTTCGATGCCGTCGAAATTTGAATTCCAGTCTTTGAATTTTTCGGGATAAGTTACGAGTGCGATTTTTCCCTGCGAATGAATGATGCCGAGAAATTGCTCGTTATTTTCGCGCGTCATTTCTTCGGCTTTCGCGCTGCCCGGCAGAAGCAGAAATCTGTCCTGATTTTCCGTGTCCATCTCATTGCCGCCGACAAATAAAACGCCTTCGTTAAATCCTTGCAAAGTCATCGCGGAAGTGTCGTAAAACGCCGAAGAATGTTCGGTTATCACGACAAAATCCAGAGTATTTTTCTGAGCGCCTTGCAGCAATTCGTCAAAATGCCCGGTGCTGTGTCCGCCGATGGATGTGTGTACGTGGATAATTCCTTTAAATTCGTTGAAATTCGGATTGGCGTAAGTCGTTCTGTTTGAATCGAGCGCAGCGATTTTATCGGCGAGTTTTCCTTTCTGAAGGCGTTGATAAACGAAAGGAATTTGCGCCAGAAGCACAATTCCTAAAATTATTAAAACTATTTTTTTCCAGCGTTTCATTCGTGTAGAAAATCAACGGAAACAACGCGTTCGGCAATTTCCTTGCCGAGAGCCGCAACTTTTTGATGTTCGGCGTGATCGGTGTAAAAATCGAGCGCGGCGCGGTCGGGATAAACGGCGACCAAACCCGTATCGAACGAGCGTTCGAGATGCAAAATGTCCGCCCCGACATTAAAACTCAAAATATGCGGAATCACATCCGGCAATTTTTTCAGTTTCGCGCGATGCTCTTCGCGCTGCTGTTCGGTAATTTCAGGTTTATATTTCCAACAAACAATATGTGTCAGCATAATATTTTAAGTAAAAAGTAAAAAGGCAAAAGGTAAAAGTAAGAGGCGAAATTAATGAAATAAGTTTTTTTATCAATATAACAAATCTGAAATTTTGCCTTTTGCCTTTTTACTTTTGCCTTTAATTCTCTTCGCACCATTTTCGCGTTACTTCGTGGCGATACGCAAACATTTTTTCAAGTTTCGGAGTAATAATAATCGGTGTCATTGCCATTCTCAAAAAAGAGAGCGGCGGCTCGAATTCGATTTCATCTCTTAAACACGCGCCGTCTTCGTGCGGTTTGATTATATGCCGATGCCGCCAACTTTTAAAAGGACCGGAAATCTGAATGTCTTCAAACATCTTAGGCGGATCGTATTTCGTATGTTCGGCAACCCAGCGCGACGGGATGAAACCCAAAATCTTTTGCTCCAGAATCGCCTGCGAACCGATCACGGAAATATCCGCTTTTTGAATAACCTTCACATTTTCCCACGGCGGAATTAATCTTTCAATTGCATCGGGCAATTCGTGAAATGCAAAAACCTTTTCCGGCGCGGCTTTGATAATTGATTCTTTAACGAATTTCATCTATTTTTCCGCTTTTTCCGGCGACCATTTTTTCAGAAACTCGGTAAATTTCTGCTTGTCGTAAGATTTTTCAGCTTCAAGCACGGCGGTGTCTTGCGAATGAAGAAATGTTCCGTCCTTTTCCAAAACGAAAAGATGCGGATACGCCACGATTTCAGGATATTTTGCCAGAAATTCCGTATTTTCATTTTCGGGACTCATATTTACTTTGAGCCAGACGAAATTATCATCGCGCAATTTGGCAATGTCGGGATTTTTTATAAAATACTCATCCATCCAGCGACACCAAATACACCATTCGCCGCCGACATCCAGAATAATTCGTTTATTTTCCTTCTGCGCTTTGATGATTGCGTTCTGCAGATCTTCCGCCGCATTGCGCGCCGGATCGAATTTTTCTCCTTCGATTGTTTCCGTCGAAGGTTTTGTTTTTGCTTTAGTTTTTTTATTCGCAGAAGTTTGTGCAAGTGCGCCGAAACTTCCAACCAAGATCATCAAGAAAATGCAGGTGATTTTTTTCATATAGTTATTAAAGAAGTTTCACGCAAAGGCGCAAAGAACGCAAAGGAAAAGAGGGTTTAACCTTAACTTTTAAAGTATTTCAAGAAAAAGCCTAAAAAAAACTTTGCGCCCTTTGCGCCTTTGCGTGTATTTTCTTACAAATTATTTACAACCCGTTTGATGCCGTTTTTTATCAATTCAACATTGAAGTTTATCAACAATCCGAGTTTTTTATCTGCTAAGCGCAAATATGTCAGCAAAATTTTACCGTGAATCGGGGCAAGAGCTTCGATTGATTTGGTTTCAACAATAACTTTATGTTCAATCAGCAAATCTGCACGAAAACCGAGATCGAGTTTAACGTCTTCGTAAATTACAGGAATTGCTTTTTCGACTAATACATCCAATCCGCGCTTTCTAAGTTCATAAGCTAAAGCTGCTTGATAAACCGATTCGAGAAGTCCGGGACCGAGAGTTTTGTGAATTTTGAAGGCGCAATCTACAATGGTTTTGGCAATTTCGTTTTCGTGCATATTTTTTAATTGAGTTTATGAGGTTATTTTAAATTTATAGAGTCTATTATTATTTTTCACGCAAAGGCGCAAAGAACGCAAAGAGAATTAAGAACCATAATAGTTTTTAGTTATAAAGAATTATATTGAAAGTAAAACGAAATACAACTTTTCTTTGCGTTCTTTGCGTCTTTGCGTGAAATTTCTTCTGATTATTATGAAATTTTCTCATTGAGCAAATCCCAAACCTTCCGCAAATGTCTTTCCTCAACTCTAATACTTCCGACCGATAAACGCAGAGTAAATTTTCCGTTAAGTTTCGTGTGCGACAGATAAGCCTCGCCCGAAGCGTTGATTTCGTTCATTATTTTTTCGTTTAAAGCGTCTAAATCTTCCGCGTTTTTCGGACACGCGCGGAAACACACAAGCGCGAACGGAACGGGCGCGAGCATTTCAAAATCCGGCGAATCATCAACCCAATTGGCAAAAAGCCGCGCCAGACGGCAATGTTCGCGGATTCTAGAAATCAAACCTTCCTGCCCGAAATAGCGCATTACAAACCATAATTTCAATGAGCGAAAACGCCGACCGAGCTGAATTCCGTAATCCATTTGATTCGTAACGGTTTCGGTAACTTTCAAATATTCCGCAACGAGCGAAAAGGTTTGTTTAAGCAGATCCAAATCTTTGACATAAAGCACGGAAAGATCAAACGGCGTGAACAGCCATTTGTGCGGATTGGTAACGATTGAATCGGCGCGGCTCATTCCTTTAAAATAATCTTGAAATTCCGGCACGATTGCCGCGCTTCCGGCATACGCCGTGTCAACGTGAAGCCACAGATCGTTTCGCTCGCAAATATCGGCAACGCGTTCGACATTATCAACGCTCGAACTCGAAGTCGTGCCGATGGTCGGAATCACGCAAAACGGCAGATGTCCCGCCGCTTTGTCATCGGAAATTGCTTCGCGCAGTTTTTCCATGTCCATTTCAAAGCGTTCGTTGGTCGGAATTTTGACCAGAGATTTTTGTCCAAGACCGAGCAAAATCACGGCTTTATCAATCGAATTATGCGTTTGCTCCGAGCAGTAAACTCTCAGAAGAGGCAAATCCGTTCTGCCGCTCATACCGCGCTCACGGATTCCTAAATTTAATTTTTCCCGCGCCATCGCAATCGCGTGCAGAGTCGAGATCGAAGCCGTGTCATAAATTATTCCTTTGAAATCTTCCGGCAGATTCATCATCTTTCGCAGCCAATCAAGCACGACGGGTTCGAGTTCGGTCGAGGCGGGCGAAGTTCGCCAGAGCATCGCTTTCATATCGAACGCGGCGGAAAGCATCTCGCCGAAAACGCCGACAGATGAGGTCGAAGTTGAAAAAAGCCCGTGAAAATTCGGATGATTCCAGTGCGTTACGGCAGGCAAAATCAATTGGTCAACGTCGCGCAGAACGTCCGCAAAATCTTCGCCTTTTTCCGGCGCGGAAACGGGCAGACTTTCTTTGAGCCAATTCGGTTCGATCTGCGAGAGAACGGGCATTTGTTCGAGATTTTCAAAATATCCGGCAATCCAATCAACTAATTCATAACCGATCTTGCGGAAATCTTCCGCGCTCATATCGCCTTTTTCCGGTGCAAA
>CAYUGW010000373.1:0-4753 GCA_964444245.1 uncultured Blastocatellaceae bacterium
CCGTCAATTTTCGGCGGCGATCATCTGCGCGAACAAACCGTCAAACAGGCAAAAGTCGTCGAACTTATCAGTGCTTACCGTATTCGCGGACATCTGCTTGCCGATATTGATCCGCTCAATATGACGCGCCATCACGCCGACGAACTCGATCTGGAAAACTTCGGTTTGACGATCTGGGATTTAGACCGCGTATTTATCACGGGCGGTCTGCACGGCAAGGAAACTTCTACTTTAAGAGAGATTCTGTGGGTTTTGCAGCGTGCCTATTGCGGAAAGGTCGGCACCGAATACCGTCATATTCAGAGCAGAGAGGAAAAACAATGGCTGCGCGAGAAAATCCGTCAGCACTTCGTAGATACCGAACCGCTTGCACCGGAAACTCAAAAAGAACTTCTCCAAAAACTGATCGAAGCCGAACAATTCGAGCAGTTTCTGCATAAAAAATATCTCGGTCAAAAACGCTTTTCGCTCGAAGGCACGGAAACGGTTATTCCGCTTCTCGATCAATTGATCGAGAACGCTTCGGAACGCGGTGTTGGCGAAGTTTATATGGGAATGGCGCATCGCGGGCGTTTGAATGTTCTGTCGAATATCGTCGGCGATGCCAAAAAGGGTGATATGGCGGAGCGAATTTTCACCGTTTTTGAAGGCACCTCGCATCCGAGTTTTCCGGCGGACGAAGGCGATGTGAAATATCATCAGGGCGCAAGCGGAAAGCGAAAAACAAAAGCCGGAAAAGATGTCCGAATAGAACTCGCCTGCAATCCGAGCCATCTCGAATTTGTTGATCCGGTCGTCGAAGGAATGGCGCGGGCGCGGCAGGACGAACTGCTCGAAGGCGACGAAGCCGATGCTTCAAAACGCAACGAAGTTCAAGACCTCGTACTGCCCGTTCTGCTGCACGGCGACGCGGCTTTTGCCGGACAGGGAATCGTGATGGAAACTTTGCAGCTCGCCAATTTGCGCGGTTATCGCACCGGCGGCACGATTCATATCGTTATCAATAATCAGATCGGGTTTACGACTTCACCCGAAGCCTCGCGTTCCTCGATTTATTCAACGGACGCGGCACAAATCACGCAAATTCCGATTTTTCACATCAACGGCGACGACCCGGAAGCCGCTCTGCGCGTCGTACAGATCGCGCTTGATTATCGTCAGGAATTTAATAAAGACGTAGTTCTCGATCTGGTCGGTTTCCGCCGTCTCGGTCATAACGAAGGCGACGAGCCGAGCTACACGCAGCCGCTGATGTATCAAAGAGTCAAAGCGCATCCGGGCGTGCGGCATCTGTATGCTCAAAAACTTATCCGTCAAGGCGTAATTTCAGACGAAGAACTCAAGCAAATGACGGATCAGGTGGTCGAAAAATACGAAGGCATCCTGCAGCGTGCCAAACAGATTGCCGTTGACAAACCGGCAAAAGCGAAACTTGCGCCGCCCGTTGAAGATGAAGACGGCTCGTTGGTTCAGGAAACCGGAATTTCCAAAGAAACTCTGCAAAAGGTTTCCGAAACAATCACGATTATTCCCGAAGGTTTTCACATCAATCCGAAAATGGTCGGGCAATTGGCGCGCCGCGCTAAAATGGGAACGGGCGAAACGCCGATGGATTGGGGCTTTGCCGAAGCCGTTGCCTTCGGTTCGCTCGTTTTGGAAGGCAGAAGAATCCGCCTCAGCGGTCAGGATTCGGGACGCGGAACATTTTCGCAGCGCCACGCGCTGATGTATGACACGAATACGGGTGCGATGTGGTCGCCGCTCGGCGAACTCAGATCGGAAGAAAATCCGATTGCCCGTTTTCAGGTTTTCGACAGTTCCTTGTCGGAAAACGCCGTTCTCGGATTTGAATACGGGTATTCGAATGTGGCAAAAGACCGGCTCGTGATGTGGGAAGCGCAATTCGGCGATTTTGCCAACGGAGCGCAGGTCATCATTGATCAATATATCGCCGCTTCCGAAGATAAATGGGGCGAAAAATGCCGTCTGGTAATGCTGCTGCCGCACGGCTATGAAGGGCAGGGACCGGAACATTCGAGCGCGCGTCTGGAAAGATTCTTGCAGCTTTGCGCGGAAAATAATCTGCAGGTTTGTTATCCGACAACTCCGGCGCAGTATTTTCATTTGCTTCGCCGTCAGGTCAAACAGGAAATTATTCGCCCGCTGATCGTAATGACTCCCAAGAGTTTGCTGCGCCTTCCGGCGGCGAGTTCGACGGTTGAAGAACTGACTTCGGGCGGTTTCAGTCCGGTTATTGACGACGCTTCGATTGCCAACAAAGATGATGTAAAACGCATAGTTTTGTGCAGCGGAAAGGTCTTTTACGATCTGGAAGCGTCCGGCGAAGATACGCGTAATTCAAAAGTTGCAATTGTCCGGCTCGAACAATTTTACCCGTTCCCGGCTAAAAAATTAAAGGAAATTTTTGCCGCGTATAAAAACGCCAAACAGATTTTCTGGACGCAGGAAGAGCCGAAAAATATGGGCGGCTGGCATTTTGTCGAACCGCTTCTCAGGGAAATCAAGCCGGAAAATATGACTCTGCGCTACGTCGGCAGAGCGGCTTCGGCAAGCCCTGCGACCGGTTCTTACGCGATTCATAATCTTGAACAAAAAGAGATTATCGAAAAATCCTTTTCCGATGAAGATGCCGACACGCTTTCGGCGGCGAGCAAACCGGAAGTTTCGGAAAAAATCGCTCCGGCGGGCGCGTAAAAACTGTTTGGAGCGCGCGCCTTTAGGCGGCTTTCCCTTGTATTTATCGGGAAAAAGCCTAAAGGCGGGACTCCAAACGCAAAAATCAATTCTCGTCTTTCTTTTTCGCCATTTTCTTTTCGATTTCCTTAACGATTCGGGTGGCGTGATTTCGTGAGATCAGCGGAATTCTTTCGTCGTCGCTTAATTGCTTTAAAAACGGGATCAATTGCACGGGATCGGCAATTTCATTACGCTTGATTTGCGAATCGAGCGCTTTCATTATTTTAGCGGATTCGAGCGGCTGATTTTCGCGTGAAAGATTTATGTCGAACATCCAAATATATTGATTGCCGATCCTGCGGTATTCATCCGCCAGAGCTTTAGCATCCGGATGAGTCGTCCAATTAAACTCGGTTGTTCGCTCCCGCCCGTCTTTTTTCATCGTAAATTTCAAATTGCCGAGATGAGAATAATCTTTTTCGTATTGATAATTTGCGGTCGAATCGAGAAAATTCAGATTTTGCCAGAGAGCTTTAACCCGTTCTAAAGCGTCCGCTGAAAGCGCGATCGGATCTGAAATTTCTTCGTCATAATGCTTTTTCATAAATCTGATCGTGCCTTTTCCGCTTTCGTCGTGTTCGATAAAAATATGCGAAATGTTAAATTCCGGTTGTGAAAATTCGTAAAAATAAACCGGATTCAGTTTGCTTTGTTTTGCCGTATTAACCGTTTTCGGAGTTTCGCTTTTGCTGTTCTTTTTGCCCGGTTCCGGTTTTATATGTTCTTCGCTCTGCGAATTTTCATCCACGGGGCGCGAATTTTTCTTTTCGGGAACCGGAACTTCTTCCTGCTTTACCGCCGTTTTTGTTTGAACAGCCGCTGTTTTTTTAGTCGGCACTTTTCTACTATTCTTTTTCTGCGCCGCGACGGAAAAAACCAGAGTTAAAAATATAAATGTAATAAGAATTGTAAAAAAAGACTTTCGTAACATAGATTTTATAATCGAAATGTAATTCTAATTTAAAGAAAATCGCAAATTGCAAATTGCAAATTGCCAATAACCTCACTCGAATCTGACCGAAACCACTTTTGAAACTCCGGCTTCCTGCATCGTTACGCCGTAGAGTGCGCGCGCCGCTTCCATCGTCCGTTTGTTGTGCGTGATGACGATAAACTGCGTATTTTCAGACATTTCCGCAATTTTATTAACGAATCGTCCGACGTTGGCATCGTCGAGCGGCGCGTCCACCTCGTCCAAAAGGCAAAACGGCGACGGGCGATATTTGAAAATTCCCAAAACAAGCGCAATCGCCGTCATCGCTTTTTCGCCGCCCGACAGAAGCAAAATATTTTGCAGACGTTTTCCGGGCGGCTGCGCGACGATTTCGATTCCGGCTTCGAGAATATCTTCCGATTCGAGAAGCGACATTTCGCCGCGACCGCCGCCAAAAAGTTCACGGAAAAATTCCCGGAAATTTTCGTTGATCGCCTCGAATGCCTCGCGGAATTTCTCGCGCGAACGCCGTTTTATCTCGCGCAAGGCTTCTTCCGCCGCGCTTATGCTGTCAATTATATCCTGCCTTTGCGAAGTCAAAAACAATAATCTTTCTTCGGCTTCGCTCAATTCTTCGAGCGCAAGCATATTGATCGCGCCGAAATTTTCCAGTTTTTGCCGCAAATCTTCGACAATTGATTTCGCTTCTGCCAAATCGAAATCTTCGGCAACTTCTTCCCGTTCGACGATTTCAACGAGCGACGCACTCAAATCCTGCTGACATTTTTCGTTCAAATTCCGCAATTTCGTGATCGCTTCGGTTTGTTTGATTTCAAACGCCGCGCGTTCATTGCGCGCTTCGGCTGATTTTTTGTTCAATTCGCCGAGTTCCGCCGACATCGCATCCGAATTTTCACGCGCTTGTTTAAGATGCGCGACCGCTTCGGAAAGTTCGTTTTGCTCGTTTTCCTGAACATCTTTAGAGACTTCGATTTTGCTTTCAATTTCTGTGAGCAACGCGTTTAACTTAATTAATTTGCCTTCGATTTCCTTTGTTTCAAA
>CAYUGW010000374.1:0-4746 GCA_964444245.1 uncultured Blastocatellaceae bacterium
CGAATTTTTTACAGGTGCATCGCTGATCGGAAAATCATTTACCGATGTTCAACTCAAGTTTCAGCAAATACAGGATGAAAAGTAAGAAAGTTTAAAAGTGAAAGAGTGAAAAAGTGAAAAAGTTTAAATTGAATGATTGCCGGAGTTTTTCGAATAATTCGATCATCACTCAATTTAAACTTTTAAACCTTTTCACTTTTTCACTTTCTAACTTTACTTGGTTCGCTTTGCCATCGGAAAATGTCGGTCGAAAGATTGGTTGATTTCGAGATATACCTTAGTTTCACGCGGAATCAGGGTTTTCCAATTTGCGCCGCCGCGTTTGATATAGCCGGGCAGACGCGCCGGATTTGAATTATAACCGGCTGACATCAGTTCTGCCGGCGTGGCAATTCCGCTATTGAGCGCATCGGCAACCGTCGGGCTGGAAATCAGATCATTCCAGGTCCATTGCATATAAAGCAGCATTGCTTCCGAAGCGTTGACGTGATTTCGCATTCCGGCAACAAAATCGGGCATTAAACCGACTTGCGGAAACTGCGCCCGCACCATTCTGTAGGTCGAAGGAATCATTTGCACCATTCCGCCCGCGCCCGCGCTGCTGACCGCGTATTTATAAGTGTCGCCTTCATTTAGTGCGAAAAGTGCGAAAACATCGTTAAAAATCGTCGGATGATATTCGTTGCGGAAACGCCAGTGATCTATATGTTCGACGACCGCCAGACGCTCCGCCATATCGGTTACTTGCGGTGAAATGAAAATGTTTTTCTTTCTGAGATTTTCACGCGCAATATCAATCGTATTGCGAACATATAATTTTCCGGCATTGACGACTTCGGGCGTAACGATTCCGGGATGCGTCGAAATATAAAAAGCAATTTCCTGCAAAACGCCCTTGTCTTCACGCGGATACTGCACCAGAAGCGGAAGATGCGCGGTATTTTTTTGATCTGTAATCGTGACGGGCGTGTTTACGCCGTTGCCGCGAATCGTCCTGACCGTAATGCCTTTGCCGTTCGTTGACATCGTAATAAAATCTTTTGTTTGCGACAAAAACATTTCTTTCGGAACTACAACATAATCAATATCTTTGGTATCCCAATCATAAAATGCGAGCTTGACGACTTCGGTCAGCTTCAGACTTGCGGACGGATTTACACTATCGCTCGAAGCCGTCAAGATCGGACGCGACTGCATCTCTCTTTTCGCTTCATTGATTTTGCTTCTGATTTGCCCGAAAGATAAACGATTTCCGCTGGTTGCAGGATTTGTCGGAACTGTTTGATTCGTTTCGGGAGTTGTCGGTTTAGGTTCAGCAATTCGATACGGAGTCGGTTTCGGAGTCGGCGATGTTTTCGGAGTATTGTCCGTAATAACAACTACTTTGCCCGGTGTCGGCTGCGGCGTAGCTGTGGCGTTTGCTCCGACGACACGCGGACGCGCTGCCGTTGTTTCCGGCGTTCCGGGTTCTTGCGAAAAAGCCGAAACAGAAAAAAACGTAGTGATGGCTAAACCTATAAAAACTTTTAATTTCATAATCCTTCTTTATTTTTTGATTTGATTCGTCGAACGAAATTTTAAGTGGAATTTCTAAATGATCGCACAGACTCTGAAAATCCGTACATATAAAGATTCGCTTATTTTATAAAAGGTTGTCAAATCCTTTTTGTAAAACTTATAGATTCTACAAGATTTGGTTATAGATTGTAGAGTTTGTCGTTTTGTTATAATCTGCTGTATTGATAAAATTTTCACAAATTAAAATAAATAAGAATTTACAAATTTAGAAGATGAAAAAACTTTTCGGAACGGACGGAATACGCGGCGCAGCCGGAGCGTTTCCGCTCGATAAAAATACTTTAACCATAATCGGAAAATCTCTGGCGCGGCAATTCCGGGAAAAACTCGGCAGAAATGCGCGTTTTATCATCGGCAGAGACACGCGCGAATCGGGTGTCTGGATTGAAAAAGCGTTTTGCGAAGGCGCAATGTCGGAAGGCGCAGATTGCGAATCGGCAAATGTGATCACGACTCCGGGCGTAGCATTTCTGACGAAAAAACTGAATTTCGATGCCGGAATTGTCATCAGCGCATCGCATAACCCGTTTGAAGACAACGGAATAAAAATCTTTTCGCCAACCGGAAAAAAACTCGGCGGCGATACGGAAAGAAAAATCGAGGAAGATATTTTCAACAGTTCAAAGCTTGAAGTTCAAAGTTCCATGTCAGCACTTGATTCTAAAAAAGCCGGTGAATATCAGGAAATTTATCTGAACTATCTGATGGAAGAATTTGAAAATTTATCATTAGAAAATTTCAAAATGGTGATTGATTGCGCTAACGGTGCAGCTTCAAATCTTGCACCGCAGCTTTTCCAAAAGTTCGGCGCGGAAACGGTTGTCATCAATAATTTGCCCGACGGTAAAAACATCAATAAAGATTGCGGTTCGCTTCATATCGATAATTTGCAGAAAAAAGTTCTGGAAGAAAAAGCCGATTTCGGCGTGGCTTTTGACGGCGATGCGGATCGTTCGCTGTTTGTTGACGAAAACGGAAAATTTGTTGACGGCGACGCGGTTTTATGGATTATGGCGCAGCATCTTCAGGCGCACGGCGAATTAAACAACGATACGATTGTCGCAACCGTAATGAGCAATATCGGTTTGGAAGTCGCGCTGAATTCAAGAAAAATCAAACTTTTACGAACGCCGGTCGGCGATAAATACGTTTTGCAGGAACTCTTGGATACGGAATCTTCGGTCGGCGGCGAACAATCGGGACATATTATTTTTCCGAATAAAAGTCTGGTCGGCGACGGAATGTTCACGACGCTTTATCTTTTGGAAGCATTGCAATCGAATAAAAAAACGCTGTCGGAAATGATTAATGGATTTACGCAGTTTCCGCAGATTTTAGTTAATATCAAAGTCCGCGAAAAACTCCCGTTTGAAGAAGTTGCGGAAATCAATGATGCCGCAAAGGAAATAGAAACGCAGTTGGGCGAAAAAGGCAGACTTCTGCTGCGTTATTCGGGAACGGAAAATCTCGCCCGCGTGATGATCGAGGGCGAGAATCAGTCGGAAATCGAACGGCAGGCAAATCATCTGGCACAAATAATTCAAAACAGCCTGGGATAAAAAAGATGTTCATAGTTCTTTACCGCTGGCGAACAAAGACCGGAATGGAAGATCAATTGATCCAGTCCTGGTCGGAAGTAACAAAATTTATCGTCGAAAATTACGATTCGCTCGGCTCGCGGCTTCATTTGGGCGACGACGGTGTTTGGTATGCTTACGCGCAATGGAAATCCGCCGAGCAGAGAGAATGTGCTTTTGCGGAGATGCCGGAATTAGAGGCGAGAAAAAAAATGCACGAGGCAATCGAAGAATCTTTTCCCGAAATTATTTTGACAAATGTTTCGGATCATTGGGTTTAACGCCGCAAAATAAAAAAATTAAATAGTGCCTTGCAAAATTAAACACAGAAAAGGTATATTAAAAATACCGAAACGGTAGGTGAAACCTCCGTTTCCAGTGGTTGCTGGGGTGAGGACAGTAACTACGAATTGGCGGATGCGGCACACTTCCACGTTGCTTCATCCGCTCTCTAATTTTTAAATCAAATCCTTTCTGACATTGGGCGTTTCGGCTAAATTAAGTTATCTTCAAAAAATGAATCTGGTGGAAATCCGGCAAAATTTACGAGAATATAATTTTCAGACCGAAAATCTTCGGATGGAAAATTATTTCGGACAAAATCCGGCAAAATCGCGCGAAGAAATCGAAGAGGTGTTCAGCGATTTATTTACTTTTTCAACCATTGAAAGCCTGAGAAACTTTGCCGAAAATGCCGCCGAACAGACGGAAATCGAACAACGGGGGCGAAAAATTCTGCTTCAAATTTCGCAGCTCGGATTTCTGCAAAATCAAACAAAAGAAATCTCCAGAGAAATCGAAAAATGCCGAAAATCGGTGAGCGTCAAATTTCAAGATGAAATTTTAACGGCGGCAAAAGTTGCGGAAAAAATCAAAACGGAAGAAAATTCCGATCTCCGGAGCGAACTTTTTTCGCGCCTAATCGAAGCTGAAAATATTTGTTCGGATTTGATTCTTGAAAGATTTTCGCAATTTCAAGCAAACGCGAAAAAACTCGGATTTGAAAATCTGCGCGGATTATTTGAGGAAATTTCCCGCGTAGAATTTCAAAGTTTTGTTGCAAAAGCCGAAAAGTTTTTGGAATCAACCGAAGAAATCTATTTCAGATTGCTTGCCGAAATCTGCATAGAGTCAAAAAATCTTCAATTTTCGGATTATCTTTTTTTAAGGGAAAAACTCGAACGAAAATCAATTTATTTCGGCAGACATCTTCCGTTTTTCTACGCGCAGCTTATCGAAAATTTTGGTTTCAGCGCTGGGAAAATTCCGCAGATAAAACTGAAAAAAGTTTCTAAATATAAACAAACAAAAAGTTTTGCGCCGAGCTTGCCGGACGCTTGTTTTTTGTGTTTTTCAATCAAAGACGGTGCGGAAAATTATTTCCGGTTTTTGCAAAATTTCGGAAAAGCGCAGAAAAACGCCTGGACTTCCGGGAATTTATTAAAACGATTTCCCGAATTCGTTTTCGCTCCCGATGATTGTCTGGGAAACGCTTACGGCTTTTTGTTTCGGAGTTTGCTCGCCGATGAAAGTTTTTTGCGAAAAAGTTTTTCCGTCAAGGAAGAAAAACACATCGATAAAATTATCAAGG
>CAYUGW010000375.1:0-2045 GCA_964444245.1 uncultured Blastocatellaceae bacterium
AGGACACGACCGCAACAAACGCCTGTGCAGTCTGATGATTCTCGCGCTCAACGAATATATCGAAGGACATATCGGACGCTACGACGAAGATTTTAATCCGCTCGCTTTCGGCGACCTTTTTTCGGCGGGCGGAACGCCGACGATTCTCGTCGAAACCGGCGGATTGGAAGGCAAAGATCCGATGTTTTTCGTCAAATTAAACTTCGTCGCATATCTGACCGCGCTCAACGCTCTGGTTGACGGAAGCGAAAAAGATGCCGACGCGTCGATTTACGAAAACACGCCGCTCAACACTTCGGGCAAACTTTTCAACATAATTTTCCGCGATGCAAATATCATAAATATTGCCAAAACCGAAGAAATCGAAGACGAAACTGCGCCAACCGTCGAGAAATCTTTAGAGTTTGCCGCCCCGTTTACGGCAGATGTCGGCATCAATATCGAACGCCGCCGCACGGGCGAACCCGAATCGAGCTTTGTCCGCGAAATCGGCGACCTTTCGATCTACGGCGGTTTTCAGGAATACAACGTTAAAAATTATTACCTGATCCCGAAAGCCGGCGAACTGAAACTCGGATCAACCACCGAACTGCTTTTTTATAAAAAAAGCCGCAAAATAAACTGGAAAAACCCGAAACTAGCCGAAAAAAACAAACCCGACGCAATCTTCGCCAAAGGCAAATGGACAAAACCGCTCAAGTAAAAAAGAAACGGTGTAAAACAATTATTATGAAAACTTACAAAGTTGGTTTGACGAAATCATATTTAGTTACAATAAACGCCGAAAATATTGAAGAAGCAAGGTATTTAGCCGAATTTTACACAGGCGATATTACAGATATTTCAGACGAAAAAGACAGAAAAACCGATAAATTTCAGAAAAGTCGCCAAAGGCGACAAACATTATAGCCTAGCGAGAATCGCTAGGGCTGCAAATAAAATTCAGTCGCTGAAAGCGACAAACATAAACTATGCCTCAATCATTATTCAAAGTTCTCATTCACATTGTTTTTTCAACCAAAAATCGTGTTGATTTAATTTCTCCTGAAATCGAAACTACTTTGTTCGGTTATATTAACGGAATTGTCGAAAATAACCATTCAAAATTGATAATTGCAAACGGCACCGCCAACCATATTCATTTATTAGTTTCCTTGGGCAAGAAAATTGATATTCCTGAATTGATCGGTCATATTAAGCGCGACAGTTCGAGTTGGATAAAAAAGCAAGATTCGAGTTTCAAAAATTTTTACTGGCAAAAAGGTTACGGTGCGTTTTCAATCGGACAGTCACAAGTTCCAATGCTCGTCAACTACATTAAAAGACAAAAAGAACATCACAAGAAGCAGGATTTTAAGAGTGAGTTCCGTCTCTTGTTGAAGAAGTATGAAATTGATTTTGATGAACGCTATGTCTGGGATTAAACTGTTTATCGCTTTCAGCGACAAATCATGATTTACTCTTACTTTGATGCCAAACCGTTTTTGCGATAAATTTCTTGTGTGGATAAATTAACCAAAGAACACCGGCGAAAGAATATGCAAGCCGTTAAAAGCAAACGCTCAAAACCGAAACGCTGGTATAGAAATCAAAGAAAATTTTCGATAGTAATTATTTAGTCATCGAAGATGACAAACAATATAGCCTAGCGAGAATCGCTAGGTTTTTCGATAAATAATTTTCCGACGCTGAAAGTGTCGAACAAAATGTTGCTCACTTTCAGCGAGCTATTCTTGGTTCGCAATTAACCTAGCGATTCTCGCTAGGCTATATTGTTTGTCGCCGTTGGCGACTTTTTCAACTATCTTGACCGGACATTTCAAAAATCTTATGCTAAAAATATCTCACTATGTCAAAAAATTGGACACGAGAAGAATTGATTGTAACTTTCAATCTTTACTGCAAAATTCCTTTTGCTAAAACAGTTAAATCAAACCCGGAAGTCATCAAAGTTGCAAATTTAATCGGTCGAACGCCGTCTGCCGTTGCCTTTAAACTCGGCAATTTCGGCAGTTTTGACGAAGAACTCAAAAAACGCGGAATCA
>CAYUGW010000375.1:2145-4737 GCA_964444245.1 uncultured Blastocatellaceae bacterium
TTCAAAATGCTGTATTACAGGTTTGAATATTCCCGAACTACTTATCGCAAGCCATATCAAACCTTGGAAAGTTGACACAGAAAACCGCACGAATCCACAAAACGGTTTATGTCTTAATGCGCTTCACGATAGGGCGTTTGACAAAGGATTTATAACCGTAACAACCGATTATAAAGTAAAAATTTCAAAGCATTTTGACAGTTTCCAAACACAAGACAACATCGAAGATTTTTTCTTGAAATATGAAAATTTTTCGATTACTTTACCCGAAAAGTTTTTCCCGAGGAAAGAATTTTTGGAATATCACTATGACAAGGTTTTCAAAAAATGAATTTAGTTGTTATTCAAGGCGAAGATTTAGTTAAAGAATACGAACAATCAAGTAACAAAATTCAATTTGTGTTAAACAAATTCGGCGTTGCGGAAGTTGGAAATATTATTGTTAAAGAATTTGAAACCGAAAAAGAAAAACAAGCATATTTACAAGGCTTTGAAGATAGCGATGGCTGGAATAAAAATCATTTCATCGAAAACGAAAGAGCCGAAGAAATTGCTCATTTGATTAAAACTTCAAGAATTTACATTGTTCGTGAGGATTTTTATCAAGAAGAAATGTCGCCAATTTGCCAGTTTAAAATCTTCGCGGGTGAAAATGCTTACGAAAGAGCTGTTTGGTTTTTAACAGAATCGTCTAACGCACGTGATACTTTTACTGAATTTCTCAAAGAAGAAGGAGATTTTCGCACAAAAAATCTTTACTGGGAAATCGAAGAACAAATTTTGGAAATGTGGTCAGCCGAATCAATTGATATTCTTGAAAATATCCGCGAACTCGGTAGATATGCTGAAAAATATAGCGAAATTGATTATAGAGAACGTGAATTGGATTTTGGCGGAATAGGTTATTATTTTGAGAAGAACCAACTTAAATAAATTATTTTTCTCAAAATAAAGATATTCACTAATAGTCGAGTTGCTGAATATTTTGCATTTGTTCCGTAGGAACATTCGTTAATAGCCCAACGATTAATCGTTGGGTAAAATGCGAAAAATCAATCAAAGTCCCGTAGGGACGAAAGAATAAAAAGGGGAAAAGTAATAATGGCTCATTTATCAGTCAATTGATGCACTGCGTTTTCAGCACGAAAGAACGCCGACCGTTAATCTCGCCGGAAATTCAACCACGCCTTTTTCAATATATCGGCGGCATTGCGCGGGAAAATAAGATGAAACTGCTGGCGGCGGGCGGCGTTGACGACCACGTTCATCTTTTGATTTCAATGCCTTCGACGATGGCTGTTTCAAAAGCGATGCAACTCGTAAAGGGCGGTTCGTCGAAATGGATTCACGAAACATTTCCGAAAAGCCGTTTGTTTCAATGGCAGGAAGGTTACGGCGCGTTTTCAATCGGCATCAGTGATATTGAGAGAACGGCGAATTATATTTACAATCAAGCCGAACATCACGGAAAGATGGATTTCAAAACGGAGTTTTTAGCGTTTTTGAAAAAACACGAAATTGAATATGACGAGCGTTATATTTTCGATTGAAAAAAATCTTCCGTCCCTTGCGGGACTGCGCCGGTTTCTCATCCGTTCCCAACGATAAATCGTTGGGCTATTAACTTTTGTCCCTACGGGACTCTTGTCGAAATTGACGAATATTTTTCAAAATTCAATTTACGGTAAACTTTCTTTGACGCAAACTTTACAATCGAATCCCAAAAGCCGAAAATCTAAAGTTCGAGATGCTTACTTTACTCAAGATCAAAAATATTGCGCTGATTGATGAACTTCAGCTTGAATTCGCCAAAGGATTGAATCTTTTGACGGGTGAGACGGGTTCGGGGAAATCTATTATTGTGGACAGCCTCGGTGCGCTCACGGGCGAGCGGATTTCTTCGGATTTAATTAAAGAAGGCGCGGAAAATGCGCAGATCGAAGGGCTTTTTACTCTTTTTTCCAATGAAGATTTGCGCTTGCTTTTCGATGAAAGCGGGATCGAACTCGATGACGGAAACGAGATTGATCTGATCGTACGGCGCGAGCTTTCCGCCACGGGGCGCAACCGCATCTTTATTAATAATCAACTGGTTACGCAAAGCTTCTTGAAAAAGATCGGCGCGTTTCTGGTTGATATTCACGGTCAGGGCGAACAGGCGACGCTGTTTAATCCGGCGACGCATCTGGAAATGCTCGATGAATACGCGCATCTTGAAGATTTGCGCGGAAACGCGGCGGAAAAATATCGTGCGCTCAATGCGATTCAAAACGAGATCGAAAATCTGCAAGCGGACGAAGCGCAAAAACTTCAGCTTTTAGACATTTTGCAGTTTCAGGTTGATGAAATCGGCAAGGCGAATTTGCAGACGGGCGAAGACGATGCGCTCGAAGAAGAAAAACGCCGATTAAACAACGTCGAAAAACTCTCGACCTTGAGCGACGAAGCGTATCAGATGCTTTATGAAAATGAATTGGCGACCGTTGCAACATTAGAAAAAGTAGTTCGCCGCGTTACCGAACTTGCCGAATTCGAATCGAGTTTTCGCGAGTATCTGGAAGGATTGCAGACGGCGCAGGCGGTTTTGGAAGA
>CAYUGW010000376.1:0-4734 GCA_964444245.1 uncultured Blastocatellaceae bacterium
AATGAAACTGACGCAGTTTACGCAACGGAAAATTTAGCGGCGGAAGAAAGTTATATAAAGACGATCTCGACTCTGGAAAAAACCGTAAATAACCGGAAAGACGAGGTTTTAGATCCTTCGGCGCGGTTTGCTTTTGAAAAAGATCTGGCAGTTACCGATAATACGATCAAGAAATTAAAAGAGGAAGTTACCAAAAATCCGAGGAATGAAGCGGCGCGTGTTTTGCTTCGCAATTCCTATCAGAATAAAATCGATCTGCTCAATTCGCTGGCTGAAAAGACCGAATTGATGGCAAGTTTGAATTAAGCGCGCTTTTTTTCGGATTAAACATTTAAGTTGAAATAATGAATACAGGCAACATTTACGGAAAATTTAATAAAATTCTCTGCCTCTTTTTATTTTCGAGTTTTTTGATTTTAGCATCGTCCGATTCTGCTTCGGCGCAGATTACTGTCGTGCCGCGACCTGAACCCAAACCCGTTCAAAAACCCCAAACGCCCAAACCTGCCCCAAAAACTATACCTCCGACTTATCAAACAAAGGGAAATACGATTTCGGAAAAATCAATCGCGGTCAGCGAAAAAGTGAATATCTCGGTTTGCGTAAAAGCCGGTGAGGTTAAGGTAAACGGCTGGAATCGCAACGAGATACGGGCTTTTGTCAGTAAAGGAAGCGGTGTCGGTTTCAGCGTTTTGGAAAAAGGTAAAACCGACAAAAAACCTGTTTGGGTAAAAGTTTTAGGTTACGATCCGGCAAAGACCGGCGAATTTCGCCGCGAAGAATGTGTTTCGGGCAGATTTATCGAACTGGATGTCCCTTTCGGCGCAACCGTCAATATTGAAAGCCGCGAAAGTAAAACGACGATCGATTCGGTGGCTAAAGCGTCGGTCAAACTTCTCGGCGGCGATATTTTTCTAAGCAATATTCCAAAAGGGGTTGAAGCGCGGACTTATCGCGGAAACGTAACGGTTAAAAATTCCGGCGGCTCGATGTCGCTCGATACGACAAACGGAAATATCGTCGCATACGATGTTTCTTCTGACGAAATCGGCGATGCTTTCCACGCTAAAACAAACAGCGGCGAGATTACTCTGCAAGAAATCAAATACAGAGAAACCAAAGTAAATTCAAATTCGGGTTCGATCAACTTCGTCGGTGAAATCCTAAACGGCGGACAATATTACTTCGGCTCGACAAACAGTTTGATTACTTTAGTTTTACCGGCTGCAACTTCTGCCAAGATCGTCGCCGTTTACGGTTACGGAAGGTTTGAATCGGAAAGCCCGCTGAAAAATCTCAAACGCGATGAAAATACTCGATTAAAAAGCCTCACGGGAACACTGGGCGGCGGCGAAGCTCTCTTAAATTTCAAAACCGTAACAGGCAAAATTATTATCAAAAATGCCGATTAAATCCTTATACCATTTCAAATTCCATATTCCATATTCCAAATTTAAGAAAGGCGCATATTTTCACGCATTTACGGAAAACTATGCCGTTTGATTTCTGTAAATTACTAAGAATACGCGCCTTTCTTAAATTTGAAAGGTGAAATCCGGAATTTGAAATGGTAGCAATTTCTCTAAATTGCCTTTAACCTCTATAATAAAAATTTCGTAAATTGATTTTGGCGTTTAATTTCTGTTCCGGGAATAAAATTCGGAAAATTCCCACTCACACTTTAAACAATTTCTCCCGGCAAACGTAAAAGATGTTTGTATTTTGAGGAAAAAAATCAGATTTGCGGGCATTATAAATATGAAGCCGGAAAGCGTGATCGGGCAGACGCTCGACGATAAATATAAAATCGAAAGCCAGCTCGGTAAAGGCGGGATGGGAACGGTTTATCTGGCGACGCACATCGGCACGGAAAGACCTGTCGCCGTTAAGATTATCGCGTCGGAATTTATGAAACGCGCCGAATTTGTCGAGCGTTTCCGCCGCGAAGCCCGCGCCGCCGGAAGGCTTCGTCATCCGAATGTCGTTGACGTAACCGATTTCGGTTTTTCCGATACAAATGGCGGCGAGGTTGCGTATTTGGTGATGGAATATCTCGACGGCTGCACGCTCGGCGAGGTTTTGAAGGAAGAAAAAAATCTTCCGCTCTCGTGGACGGTTGATATTCTGGAACAGGTTTGTTCGGCGGTTCACGAAGCGCACGGGCAGGGAATTATTCATCGCGATCTAAAGCCCGACAATATCTGGCTCGAACCGAATCAACGCGGCGGTTATACGGTCAAAGTTCTCGATTTCGGCATTGCCAAGCTTGAAGAAACCTCCGCAATTATTGTAGATGATGCGGAAATCAAAGCTATTTTGGAGACGGAAGTTAAACCGCTCGGGAGCAGCGCACGGGAAACGATTGCCGATAATAGCCAAATTCGCACTTTTGCCGACAAAAACAATTCGACTGCTGTTTCGGAATCGGCAACAATGGCTCAAAGCGAAGGAACACAAAACTTTGCTTCCGAAGCCGGAACTTTGATTCAGTCAAACGAAATAAATTCGGAAGAAGGAACAAAGATTCTTCCGTCGAATCAAACGCAGGCTTTGGCGGATGTTGAAAATACGGCGACGAAAATACTTTCCGAAGCAGAAGAAAACGCAACACAGATACTAACTGAATCTGACGAAAACGCGACAAAGTTAATTTCCGAACAAATTGACACAAATAAATCCGGCAGCAAAAATCTAAGTACGGCGAAATCTTTGATTCACACGCCTTCGACCGCCGAACTGACCCGCGTCGGGGCTGTTTTGGGAACGCCGCTCTATATGTCGCCCGAACAATGCAAGGGCGAAAAATTAACGCCGGCTTCCGATGTTTATTCGCTCGGCGTGATCGCCTATCAGATGCTTTCGGGAAAAACTCCGTTTGACGGCGATTATGCGGAAGTGATGCAGGCGCACAAGGAGAAAGAACCGCCGCCGCTCGAAGCGAAAAAGATTTCGAAAAAAGTAAAAAAGGTAATAAATGCTTCGCTTTCCAAAAAAATCGAAGACCGTCCAACTACGGCGGAAGGTTTTGCGAGTGAACTTCGCGCCAGTTCCGAAGGCATCAGCGCACTTTTGCGCCGTGCGCTGGTCATTTACAGCGAACGCATCACAAAATTTTTGACGATTGCCGTTTTGTTGGCAATTCCCTCGATTTTAATAATCGCAGTGAATGTTGTTCTGCGATTTTTGGTTGCGGTCGAGGTTTTGCCGGGAAATGTCTGGACAACTGTAATTAGCGGCTTTTTATCATTTATAAATTTTTTCGCACAGATTTTTTATGCGGCTTTGCTGGTCGGAATGACAACGCGGATTGTCGCGCAAACTCTTGCTACGCCGCTTCGTCCGATCAGTGTTAAAGAAACGTTTCGGCAAGTCGGGAAACGCTGGAAACCTCTGCTTGGAACAGTTACGGTCAGTTCGCTGATTTCGATGATCGGTTTGTTTTTTTGTGTTTTGCCCGGAGTTTGGTTTTACGCCAGATATATGCTGATCGCGCCTTCGATTATGATGGAAGGCGTAAGTGGACGCGCCGCTTTTCGGCGTTCCATCGAACTGGGCAAGCGTTCTTTCCGAACTGTTTTGGCAACAACAGTTCTTATGTATGTAATGCCGTTTGTGCTGGCTGTTACGATCGGTCTGGCAATCAACGGGATTGTAAATAATTTTTTTCCATCTCAGATCTCTGAAAAAGCAGCGGTAATCGAGCAAACAACAGAAAGAGATGATAGCGCGAAAACTTCGGAAGATATAAATATTAAAATTAACGAAAAAGGTGTGAGCATTAAAAAAGAAGATCAAAAAGATGTCGCCAAAGAAAAAAGTATGGCGCGAAAAATCAGAACTTCAATCCAGCAAGGACTTTACGAATTGCTCTGGTCGCCGATTCATTTTTTGTTTATGTCATTTGCCTCGGTAATCACGGCTCTGCTTTATTTCAAAACGCGGCAGGCGGGCGGCGAATCAATGCAGGAACTTCTGCAGCAATTTGAAGATGAAGAATGTCCGCGAACGAATTGGCAAAGCCGCGTTCGCCAGAGACTTTTGCAATCGGGCAGAACGACGACGGGCAAAAAGATCATTACAGGCGGAAAAACAAAAGATACAAATAAATAAACAAACGCGGGAAACCTCATCAGGCATCAAAAGATTTTTAACCGCGAACGAAAAAATAGCTCGTTGAGAAAGCGGTCTTTGACCGCGTTTCAACATTCGTAGGTCAAAACCGTTTTCTTAACGATTGAATTTAAGCGTAAAATATTCAATTTCAAAGCTAAATGCTGAAATAAATTTTTCATTTTTCACGTTTCGTTCTAAACTCTAAAATTAAAAAACCTCTTTAAAATAAATGATGAAGCTTTATCTGAACATCACTAAATTTGCATTTTTATTATTTGTTTTTGTGCTTTCGGCAAACGCACAAACTTTTCAGCGCGAACTTTCCGTGCCGATTAAAACTCAAATCGAAATCACGAATCTTTCCGGTCGCGTCTTTGTTTCCGCCGAAAAGGAAACCGAAAAAGCGGTTTTGACGGTCGAAAACGGACAGGAAAGCGACGTTACGAGCGAATTTAAGGGAAACCGTCTGCAAATTACCGTCAATAATCCGAAATCGAGAATTGATCTGAATTTAAAACTTCCGACGCGGATGCGCTTGAAGATCGAAACTTCGGAAGGCGAAGTGCGCGTGGGGGGAAACTTTGAATCGGTCGAAGTAAAAACAAATACGGGAACGATCGC
>CAYUGW010000377.1:0-4733 GCA_964444245.1 uncultured Blastocatellaceae bacterium
CATCCAGTTTTCGTTTTCGTCCCGAAATAATTGCCGCCTGATTCGGCGAAACTTTTATATAATGTCGGGTGATTAAAAAAAATGCCGTAACAACTGTAACAAAGAGTACGAACACGACTCCGAAGATAATCAAAACCGGAAATTCTATCATTTTATTTTCCTCATTTTTCACTTGCCGTCGGCAAGGCTTTGTTCCTCTAGGCAGATATTGGCAAAGAGTTTGCGGCAAGATTTTGATGTTTGCAAACTTTTACCGCAATTGTTCGGATAAAAATATCCGACAATCACATTTCTGCGCTTTTCCTCTGGTTAATAAACTTGACCTGATTTTATGTTGAATTTTGCCCGTTTTTCAACATTTATTTTGAAAAAAGTTTGTAATCGAGCATATCTTCTTCCAGACTGACAATTACAGCTTCGCTTGTAATATCTTCGATATAAACGGTTTCTCCGGTTTTTATTTCCTTGCCGTTGCGGGCGCGGGCGATTTTTTCGATTCTTTCTTCGCCGATCAGACACGAGATTTGCCCGATGCTTTCCGGTCTGATGCCGACGATGACCTGCGCCGTTCTGCCGATCATATCTTCTTCGCTGACCGAACTCGAAGACTGCTGACTGTGCAGAAAATATCCGAAGGCAAAAACCAGACCGCCGAGAATAATTCCGCTTCCCAGACCGAAAATCGTGCTGAGAAGAGTTCCGAAGGCAAGCTGGATAAACAAAGCCGAGATAAAACCGAATGTTGTTAAAAAAACACTGAGAACGCGGCTGTCGAAAATCCCGAAATCATTTCCCGTGTCCAAACCGAAATCAAAATCCAAAGACTCCAGTAAATCGCCGACCAGAAACGAGATCATCAAAAAAAGAAAACCGATTGCGCCGATTATTAGAAAAATGGTTAATTCGGTCATTTTTTTGCCCTCCAAATAATTGTTTCAGATTTCAGATTTCAGATTCCAAATTTCAGATTCCAAATTTCAGATTCCAGATTTCAGATTACCTGAATTCTTTTAATACTGACTTTAATGCGTGTCTATAATCATATTACGAAAGATAATATATTGTAAGTTCCGAAAATAGGATTTTCGGCGAAAATTTAACCGAAAGATGTCCGCTCCGCTTTTTCCGGCGTAACTTTTTTTGATAAGATAAATTTAATTATCGAATAACGATAATTCAGAATTGCTTATAAGTTTGTTCATCGTCGGTTGTATCTTAACTATAAAACAACAACGAACAACTAACGACGAACGAATAACAAAATTTATGCACATTGAAACATTAAAGGTATTTTGCGATTTGGTCGAGATGCAGAGTTTTTCGCTGGCGGCGGAGCGCAATTTTATTACGCAATCGGCGGTCAGCCAGCAGATTCGCACTCTGGAAGAAAAATTCAAACGCTGTCTGCTTGAAAGAGTGCGAGGGCGAAGAGAAGTTCGCCTGACAACCGCCGGCGAAGTTTTTTACCGCGAATCGAAAAATGTTCTGGAAAGTTATAATCAGCTCAACGAAAGTATGAGTTCGATGGTCGGAAAAATCAGCGGCGTGGTGAAGGTTTCGACCGTGTACAGCGTCGGTCTGCACGAACTGCCGCCGAAGGTGCGCGAATTTATGACGAAATTCCCTTCCGCGAAAATTGATTTGGAATATTCAAGGACAACGCGCGTAATGCGCGACGTTTTGAACGGCACAATCGAACTCGGCGTTCTGGCATTTCCCGAACCGCGGCGCGGTTTGACGATGGTCCCGATGCATTCAGATCGCCTCGTTTTGATTTGTCCGCCGACTCACGAATTTGCCGAAAGAGAAGAAATAAAGGTTGCGGAATTGCAGGGTTTGGATTTCGTTTTGTTCGAGCGCGATATTCCGACGCGCAAGGCGACCGATAAAATTTTGAAATCCTACGGCATAGATGTCCGCAAAGCGGCGGAATTCGATAATATCGAAACGATCAAACGCGCCGTCGAGGTCGGTTTCGGTCTGGCAATCGTTCCGCATGCGTCGGTGATGGATGAACAGCGAAATAAACAGCTTTCGGTAATAAAACTCGCTGAAAAAGATTGGGTTCGCCCGGTCGGTGTCGTTTATCGAACTGATCGAAACCTTTCGCTCGCGGCAAAGAAATTTGTCCAGCTTTTGGAAAAAAACCCGCAAAAAACTTCTTAACAAATTCGGCTTTTGGGTATATGATTGAAACATTTTAAATCTATCTGATTTTTCCCCGTAAAACTTTTAGAAAAGGAGTGTTTCAAAATGAACCCAAAATCCCGAATTTTCGCGCTGATTTTCTCGTCCGTGCTGCTTTTGAGCGTTGTTTTTTCAGTTTGGCTGTTTGCACCGAAAGTCGAATCGGCAAAAGAAGAAAAGACAGAAAACGAAATTGTAAATTACGACATTCGCACCGATAAAACGGTTGACGCGCAAAAAACGTTTGAAGATTTTATCAGGCAGGCAAATAAAACTCCCGAAGCGATTGCGAGTGATAAACAATCATTGATTGAAGCGGAAAAACGCCTGCGCGAAAAAATCGGGTCATTAAAGATCGAAAAAAGCGAGACTTTGGACATTCCCGAAATTATCTCCCCGGAAACCGGTTTGAAAAGCAGTTTTCTGACACCGCCCGCCAATGCTGAAAAAAGCGCAACTTTGCGCTCTTTTTTGCGGGAAAACTCCGCGCTTTTCGGTTTAAGCGACGCGCAGATTTCCGCGCTGAAAACTTCCGCAAATTACACAAACCCGGACGGAAATCTCTCCTACGTTCATTTCGAGCAAAGAATAAACGACATCCCGGTTTTTCAGGGCGAAGTCAAAGCCGGTTTGACCAAACGCGGCGAAATTATCCGCGTTATCAATAATCTCGCGCCCAATCTCTTCAGTGAAAATGTCAGCGATAATTTCGGAAATCCGCAAGCGGCAGTGATAAATGCGGCAAAACACATAGGCATTGCGGCAAATGAAAACGATTTAAAGATAATCAATTCAAATAATCAAAAAATCACTTTTGAACACGGACAATTTGCCGACCGGACAACCGCCGAAAAAATCTATTTTCCGCTCGCGTCCGGCGTAGCGCGTCCGGCGTGGCGCGTGATTTTATGGACAAGTGCGGCGGCATTTTATCTGGTTATCGATGCTGATACGGGAACGCTTTTATGGCGCAAAAACATCACCGAACATCAAACCCAACCGGCGACTTATAATGTTTACGGAAACACGACGAGTATGACCAAAACCGGAGATAATCCGATTCCTTTTACGCCCGGTTGTGTTAATCCGATTAATTGTCAGATACCGCCGATTGTCAATCGTCAAAGTTTTACTTTAATCGGCAACGAACCGCCGTATAATTTTAATAATAACGGCTGGATCAACGACGGCGAAAACCGCACGATCGGCAATAATGCCGAAGCCGGAATTGACCGAATGCCGCCGAATGGAATTGACGATAACGGTTGGGCGTTCGGCGATCCGAACCGCAATTTTGTTTACACTTACAATCCTTTTCCCGGAAATCCGCCGCCGGGCGAAGAACCTCTGCCGCAAACTCAAACTTATCCGCCTTCGCAGTTCCAGCAAGGTTCGATCACAAATGCTTTTTACACGATTAATCGTTGGCACGATGAAACTTATCTGCTCGGTTTTACCGAAGCGGCGAGAAATTATCAAACCGATAATTTCGGACGCGGCGGAGCGGGAAACGATTCGATTGTGGTTGAAATTCAGGACGGAAGCGGCACGAACGGCGGTAATTTTACGACTCTGCCCGACGGCGAACGACCGCGTTTGCAGCTATTTATCTGGACAGGTACGACACCCTCAAAAGACGGCGCACTCGATAATCAAGTTGCCGTTCACGAAGCAACACACGGTTTATCTAACCGTCTGCACGGCAATGCCAGCGGTTTAAATTCAAATATGGCGCGCGGAATGGGCGAAGGTTGGTCGGATTTTTATGCACTTGCGCTTTTGTCCGACCCGACCGACGATTTATTCGGCACATATTCAATCGCCTGTTATTCAATAACAGGCATCAGCGGAGCTAATTGTTATTACGGAATCAGGCGGTATCCGACAAGTATTATACGTTCGCTCGGTGCAAACAATAATCCCCATAACGCCTACCGTTTCAGCGATATAAATGCCGGATGTGCGGCTCGTCTGACTACGGCAAATTTTGCCTTTGAACGAGGAATATTCGGTGTCACCCAATGCGATCAGATTCACAATGCGGGTGAAATCTGGAATGTCGCGCTCTGGGAGGTTCGTGCTTTTTTGATCGAACAGCACGGCGCAGTCGAAGGCAACCGCCGCGCTCTGCAATACGTTACGGACGGAATGAAACTTTCGCCGATCAATCCGACAATGCTGCAAAGCCGCGACGCGATTCTGTTTGCGGCAACGGCTTCCAATCCGGCTGATGTAATGGAAGTTTGGCGCGGATTCGCCGTGCGCGGAATGGGTTTTTCGGCAAGTATTCAGAGCATCAGTCCGGCAGTTGTAACGGATGGTTTCGATCTGCCGAATGCGATAATGACCAATCCGTTCTCGGTCAGCGATGCCCCGGGCAACGGCAACGGATTCCCCGAACCGGGCGAAAATGTTTTGTTGAGCGTTGCCGTTACTAATAACACGGGTTCTACGGTCAATAATGTGACGGCAACCGTAACGGGCGGCGGATCAGAAAACTATGGCAACATCGCACACGGCGATACGGTTGTTCGTGAAATTCCATA
>CAYUGW010000378.1:0-4697 GCA_964444245.1 uncultured Blastocatellaceae bacterium
ACGCAAAATGGCTCGATTCGCGCGAATTTTGGCGTGAATTTTTCCGCAAAAATTTTACGGCAAAAGAATTAACGCCGGAAATATTGATCGCAATTGCCGATTCGGTTAAAGAAGAAACGCAAAAATTCGGGCGTGATCTTCTTTTAATTTATTTTGAAGCGGAAAACGGCGCGGAATATCTCTTAAAATTAAGCGAACACGTGAGCGCATCAATGCAGCTTTTTGCGACGAATTATCTGGAAAATCACGCTGCCGATTCGCCTGAAAAATTTGAAAAACTCGCTCCGTATTTTACGAGAGTTTTATCGCTCGTCAATCGTTCGCGCCCCGCCAAAGACAGAGTTTTGAAATTTATGGAAACCGAAGCGTTAAAAGAGGAAAAAAGCGCGAAAATCGCCGCCGAAATTCTTGCAAGGCAATCGGGAACGCTGGCGATCGGCGACAAAGCGAAAATGATCGAAGCAATGCTGAAAATCCGCCGCGCATTTCCCGAAATTATTCTGCCGATAAAAATAAATCAAACGGAGGTCAGAGAAGCCGTAAATGCTGTTTGATTACGCTTACAAAGGAAACTCATCGGTCGCGAGTTCGAGCGCGGAAACTTCGATGTCATTCGTGCCGGACGCAAGCCGTGAGCCGACATATTTTGTCGGGAACCTGCGCCAAAAACTCGAATTCCGCGAGGCGATTTCCGCGCTTCATGACGTAGTTGTTTCCGATCTTCGTTTCAAACCGAAGGACAAAACCGCTTATAAAGAATGGGCGGCGCAGAGAGAGCAGATAGATTGGCAATCGGTCGCTGTACAACGCGCCGAGGTTGCGGCGAAAATCAGCGGTTTGCAGGGCGAATTAACCGATTTGAACAGCCGGAAATCGGCGCGCTGGCAACCCTTTTATAATGCGCGGGCGGCATATTATAAATTTCTTTACGAGAAATTTCGCGATATGTGGTTTGTTCTCGATCCGGTAATTACGGTTCACCCGGACGAGGTTTTCTTTGAATGTTTTTCCGAAGACGAATCGAGCTACGGACGGCTCGGCGCAAATTATGAAGTTTTTGAAAACGTGCGCGAGTTTGAATGCGGCACGACGAACATCGATTATTCCGCCGCGCTTTACGACGAATTTCAAAAGATCAGAACTTATAAACAGACGAAATTCGAGATCGATCCGTCGGGTTTTGAAGTTTCGACGACAAATGAAAATGCTTTCAAAGAAGTAAAAATCGATCTGCCGGACAGTTGGGTGCGCGGATTTTTGCAGGTTTCATCGGCGATGAGCCTTCCGACCGTCAAATTCGATCTGCATCCTTTGGACGTTCACAATATTTGCTTTATTCTGCGGCGCAAAAAAGAAAAGATGAGTCCGCGTTCGATGCGTTATATTTTAACGCCGAATGAGCCTGTCAAAATAATTTTAGAACCGTGGAATATCGAGATAAATTGTGCAAGAACAAGATTTGAAGGCGCGGAATCGCACGACATCAGAGTTTGGGGCAGACGGCGGATTTTGATTCTTGAACGCCTTATTTCGGTGGCGAAAAAATT
Source organism: uncultured Blastocatellaceae bacterium (assembly GCA_964444245.1). Lineage (GTDB taxonomy): Bacteria > Acidobacteriota > Blastocatellia > Pyrinomonadales > Pyrinomonadaceae > JAHCHG01. The sequence goes on from CAYUGW010000378.1 coordinate 1,548, forward strand.
TACGGTTCACCTGCTCGGAACGGGTTTGCCGTCGTTTTATATCGCGGATTTAGGCGATTTGAATTTTACTCTGGGGCTTTCCGGCTGGACGGCAAACGATTGGTCGAAAGCCGGAAATTTCGATCTGCTTGCGCCGCGCGGCGCGACGGATGAATTTACCAAACAAATCGTTTTCGACGCTTTGAAAAAAGATTGGTTTGCCACGCCCGATCAATTGTCGGAAAAATTGAATCTCGACCGCGCAACAGTTCTCGGCGCACTTTCCGCCTACACGCAAGCCGGACGCGCGATCTATGATCTGGACAAAGGCGTTTACCGCGCCCGCGAACTTTCGCGCGAACCGCTTCCGTTTGAAAAACTTCGGTTTGCCAATGAGCGCGAAGAATCGGCGACACGATTTTTAACAGAGAAAGCCGTTCTTGTAAGAAAACACCAACTCAAACAGGATGGCGCACTCGAACTTGCCGGAACTATCAAGGACAAAGGACAAAATATAGAGGTTTTATTTCTTATGGACGGCGACGGAAGAATTGTCAACGCACATTGCAGTTGTCATTTTTTTAGAGTAAACAAACTTTATTTAGGTCCGTGCGAACATATTTTGGCTTTGCGTTTGGCGAACCGCAATTCGTAATTTGAAATTTGAAATTTGAAATTTGAAATTGTTTATTCGATCTTTGACACGAAGAAATTTTCCGAAAAGTTTGGTTTTTCAAGACTTGCAAACTGAGCGGCGCATCGCCGTTCGTGCCAATTGACTAGACACGCATCAATGGCTTGTTCTTAACTTTGCGGAATCGAGCTAGGGTGCGTATTTCGGTTCGTATTCCGGGAATAAAATTACGCACCCTAGCTCGATTCCGCTTGAGTTGAACAATCCATTCCTTTGTATTTACGAAGACGAAAAACACACTTTTCGGAAAATTTTTTCGTGTCAATTTTTTTTAGTTCTTTGAGATTTTTCCGCAAAAAAGCATTTGAATTTCGGCTTTTCAAGACTTGCAAACCGAGCGGTGCAATCGCCGTTCTTGCGCCTGGACTACACACGCTTCACTAGCTCGTTCTTAACTTTGCGAAATTCACTTAATATTGCTGTTTCGGTTCGTATTTCCTAAATAAAACTAGCAATATTAAGTGAATTTCGCTTGAGTTGACCGATCTAGTCCTTTGAATTTACGAAGACAAAAGACATTTTTAAATGCTTTTTGCGGGAAATGAAAATAATGGTGAATGGTTAGTTAAAAATCGCTTTTTTAGATAATTAAATTCATCATTCATTATTCACCATTCCCCATTAAAAACTATGGAACAAGCGAGAACAAGACAGGAACTTTACGAACAGATCCGCGAGCAGGGCGGGAAAGATATTTTTGTGCTTGAAGAAATGATCCGGCTCGGTTTTTGGCAGGAACAGAGCGGTTTGCCGGATGATCCGAGCGAAGAAATCCGCCGCGCCGCCGAACTTCGCGCCGAACTCGACAAACTGCGCAAGGAAAACCGCGATCTGCACAACGAGGAAAAACTTCTCAAAGATCTGCGCAAAAAACGTCTCGCCGAATCGCGCCAAAAACAAAAGGAAACAAAGGAACGCCGCGAACTCGAACGAAAACAGCGTGCCGAAAACTGGAAACTTTCAAAAGAAAAAGAAATCGTTTATCTCGGCAAGGAAGTTTCTGCGGGTTTGAATAATCTCGAATCGAATATCGAACGATTGCAGAAAAACAATTTGCCTGTTTTCAATAAGATAGAAGATTTGGCAAGCGGGATGAATTTAAGCGTCGGCAAACTTCGCTTTCTCGCCTTCGACCGCAAAACTTCGGAAACCGATCATTATATCCATTTCAATCTCCCGAAAAAAACGGGCGGTTTTCGCAAAATTTCCGCGCCGAAACCCGAACTAAAGTCAGCGCAAATCTGGATTTTGGAAAATATTTTAAATAAAGCGCAGGTTCACGAAGCGGCGCACGGATTTTTGACGGGGAAAAATATCGTAACGAATGCGCGAGAACACGTCGGCGCTGAACTTCTGATTAATTTCGATCTGGAAAATTTCTTTCCTTCGATCACATACAAACGCGTAAAAGGCGTTTTTGCGTCAATGGGTTATTCGGAAGCGGTTGCGACCGTTTTTGCCCTTATTTGCACCGCGCACGAAACCGAAGAAATCGAGATTGACGGGAAAACTTATTTCGTCGGTCTCGGCGAAAGATTTCTGCCGCAAGGCTCGCCCGCTTCGCCTGCGATTTCCAATATAATTTCCAGACGTTTCGACAAAAGTTTAACAAAAATCGCCGAAAATCACGGTTTCAGATACACGCGCTATGCCGACGATCTGACGTTTTCAACCGAAAACAAAGATGCGCTTATTACAAAATTAATGTCGCAAATCCGCTTTGTCGCCGAAAAACAAGGTTTTAAGGTCAACGAAAATAAAACACGGATTTTGCGCCGCGGTCGGCAACAGGAAGTTACGGGAATCGTCGTCAACGACAAAATTTCGATTGACCGCAAAACCTTGCGAAAATTCCGCGCCGTGCTTTTTCAAGCCGAGAATAAAGGACTTGAAAACCTGCATTGGGGAAATTCGCCCGATCTGATCGCGTCCCTGCGCGGTTATGCGAATTTCGTTTTTATGGTTGATAAGGAAAAAGGCTACGCGTTTCAGCAGCAGGTCAAGCGAATTATCGAAAAATACGACTGGCAGCCCGCACCGCCGCGATTTATAGCGAAACCGAAAGTTGCCGAAACAAAAGAAGAAGAAAAAACGGAAGAAAAACCCTGGTGGCAGCTTTGGTAAAAATATCGGATGAATCGGTCATCTTAACTTAATACCCGTTAAGCAAGTGGTCTTTGACCGCGAAAATCGAAATACCGCGGTCGAAGACCGCTTGCTTAACGAAATTTAATCTAAAAAAAAATTACTCAAATTGCTTTTTAAATTCCTCGAAAGATTCACGAAACGTAGTGAATTCGCTTTTCAGGTTTTCCAGTTCGCGTTCGAGTTCACCGATTCTTTCGCTTTGTGTGTGACCGCCGCCGGAAGAAGATTTTTCCTGCCATTTTGCCAGAGTTTCCGCGTCAATTTCGCCGCACAAGAGATGCGCGTAACGGGCTTCTTTCTGTCCGGGCTGGCGTTCTAAACGCACGACG
>CAYUGW010000379.1:0-4683 GCA_964444245.1 uncultured Blastocatellaceae bacterium
GCCGTAACGCTCATTCCCCAGCCTTTGCGCGTCAGATTTGCCGATTCCGTGATGTTTTCAAATTTCGGCGAAATCGTTTTCGCACCGTCAATCTGACGATAAAGCGTAATGAATAAATCGCCGCCTTTTTTGAAATTTTCGACCGATGAACCGTTGACCGTCGCTACGTCCAAAAAACCGTCGCCGTCGCAATCAAAAACCAACACGCCGCCGCTCATTGATTCGATGATATAACGGTTTTCAGGTGTTGCAATATGCGAAACATTTATTCCGCTCGTCGCCGAAACGTCCTTAAATGAAATGACGGGCTTTTGTGCAAACGCGGAAATTTGCACAAGAAAAATTAAAAGTATGGCTGTAAATAAAAACTTCATTATGCGTAAAAGAATTTGAAAGTTTTGCACCCTTGCTGACGCGCGGGTTTCTGCCTTTGGCTGCCGAAATCCCCTTTAATTATTTCTTCATTTTCGGGCGAATTTTCTCGAACGGAACAATTCCTTCGCCTTCTAAAACGGCGTAAAATTTATCTGCCGCGACATCTTTGATAGTTTCGACTTTGCCGGAATTCCAGCGAATTTCGATCAGATCAACCTTTGCGGCTTTTCCCAGACCGAAATGAACGCGCAGATCGTTTTGCGACAGATAGCTTCCGCCGCTTCTGATTTCTTCGGTTTGCACGACTTTTCCGGTCGTAACCTTGATTCTCGCGCCGATTGCCAGCGGATTTCCGAATTTCGCGCCGAGTTCGAGCGTGATCCAGCGATTTGTTTTATCGCCTTCATTTCGCAGAATCATCGGCACTCCGTCCAAATCTTCGACGACAACATCAATCTGCCCGTCATTATCCAAATCGCCGAATGCCGCGCCGCGTGAAACTCTCGGCTCGGTCAAAGCCGTGCCGCCTTGCCCGCTGGCATCGCAGAATGTTCCGTCGCCGTTGTTCATAAACAAAAGTTTGTTTTGTTTATAACCCATACCTGACGGAATTTGATTCATCTGCGGATAAACGTGTCCGTTGACGACAAATAAATCGAGCCAGGTATCGTTATCAAAATCAACAAAACCCGTTCCCCAACCGACATACGGGCGCGAAGGTTGGGCAACTTTCGCTGTAAATGACACGTCCGTAAAATCGTAATCGCCGTTGTTGCGGTAAAGCGTGTTATATTCATCGGCGAAATTCGTCGTATAAATTGCAAAATTTCCCGTGTGCAGATAATCGCCGACGGCAACGCCCATCGAACCTTGCTCCGAACCGTCGCCGCTGACCGCCGTTCCCGAAAACAGACCGATTTCTTCAAACTTTCCTTTTCCTAAATTTTTATAAAGGAAATTCGGCGTAGAATCATTTGCCACGTAAATATCGAGTCGTCCCGTGTTGCCGAAATCCGAGAAAACCGGCTGCATTCCGTAAAAACCCTGCTCGTCTTCCATTTTCAATTGCTTTGTAACGTCGGTAAATGTCCCGTCGCCGTTGTTTCTGAAAATACTGTCGCCCGCGCCTTTCAAGCCGCGAGGTCCGCATTGAACGTCAATTCCGCGAAATTTACAAGTCGGCTGCGAACCGAAACCGGGCAGATCATTGAGTTTGAAATCAACGTAATTTACAACCATCAAATCGAGAAAACCGTCGCCGTCATAATCGCCGAACGCCGCGCCCGCCGACCAGCGACCGTCGGCAACTCCGGCTTGTTTCGTTACGTCCGTAAATGTTCCGTCGCCGTTATTTCGATATAAAACATTACCGCTCAGACAGGTGATATACATATCGGGAAAGCCGTCGTTATTGAAATCTCCGACCGCGCCGCCCATCGCGAAGCCCGGATAACCGACTCCGGCTTTGTCCGTTACGTCGGTAAATGTGCCGTTGCCGTTGTTGCGGTAGAGCAGACTTTTCGCTTTTTGATTTTTCAGAGCCATTTCGACCGTCGGCGCGTTTGTAAAATAAATGTCCTGCCAACCGTCGCGGTCGTAATCAATCAAAAGTACGCCGCCGCTCATTGATTCGACGATATATTTTTTTTCCGGTGCGAATGTGTGAATAAAGTTGATTCCCGTTTTCGAATAAATATCGACTAACTGCGGGATTTTGCGGTTTTTGCACACGTCCTTTTCGCTTTGCGCCAAAAGATTCTGACTGCAAAAAATCGAGATAAAAACAATCGCCGTTAAAAATTTATTAATTTTCATTACATTCCGTTTTTGTTTGGATTTCTCAGTTTTTGAAATATTTCGAGATGTTTTCTTGCCAGATCGCTCATCCCGATCAAATTATAAAGACGGCTGAGCTGAAAATGCGTATCGGCATCGTTCGGATTGATCGCAGCGGATTTTTCCAGAACAACCCGCGCTTTATTTTCCGCGCCTGTTTGCAGATAAACCGCGCCCAGATCGCGCAGAGCGAGCGCGTAATCAGGCGAAAGTTTTATCGTTTCTTCCAAAAATTCGACCGCTTTTGCCGTTTCGCCCTGCGTTTTGTAAGACAATCCGAGCTGATATTTCGCCTCGAAATTATTCGGATTTTGCGTGATACAATTTTGCAGTTGTGTTTGCGCCTGCACCAATTTATCGGCTTGCGCCGCGAATGTCAGACCTAAAGCCAGACAACCGCGTGAATCGGCGGGGCGAAGTTCGAGAAATTTTTTCAGCGATGTTTCCGCCGCTTGTAAATTGTTGTTTTGCAAAGAAGCCGCGCCGTGAAGATATAAAAAATCGGCATTTTCCGGCTGAATTTTCAGTAAATTTTCCGCTGCTCGAACGGCTTTTCCGGCATAATTTGCCCGCATTGCCATAATCACCAATTGAGCCATAATTTTCGTATCATTCGGATTCGCCGCCAGAGATTTTTCCAAAAATCCCAGAGATTCAGCCGCATTTCCCTGTTCGCTTTCGAGCAAAGATTTGACGAACAGCAACTCCGCCGCGCTCGAATGAATTTTTTCCGCCTGCGCCAGATGAATTTTAGCATTAGGAAAATCTTTCACATAAATTTCCGATTTCGCCAGTAAAATCAGCGCGTCGGCGTTTTTCGGGTAAATTAAAACAAACGAGCGTAATAATTCAACTGCTTCTTTGTGCAACGCAGCGTTGCTCAAAACTTCGGCAAATTTCAGAGCGATTGCCGGATTTCGTTTAACCGAATTTTTTGCCGCCGGAATTAAAGAATCAAATTTTTCCCGGTCGCCCGATTCCAGATAACAAACGGCGCGAAGCGGCAGAGCGTCCGCGTTTTTGATTTTCAAAGAAAGTTTTTCCGCCGCACTTAACGCTTTCGCACAATCGCCGACAATGGCAAAAGTCTGCGCCATATTCAGGCGAACCGCATCATCCGAAATTTCAGTTTCTTTAATGCCATTTAAAATCGAACGCGATTGTTCGATTTCGCCCAATTGAAAACTAATTAAAGCCAGATTTATTTTTGCCGAAAGCAAATTCGCGTCAAGCGATAAAGCCTTGTTTGAAAGCGATTTAGCTTCATTCAAGCGATTTTGTCTGAGCCGCAATTTTCCTAAAACGGCAAAACCCTCGGCGTTCGACGGATTATTAATGACAAAATCGAGCAAACTTCTTTCGATTTCCGCAAATTTTCCCTGTTCGATGCTTTTTTCAAAACCCGCCAGAACAGTTTTGTCCGGCAAGGTTTTCTGCGCCGAAACGCAGATTATGACGCAGAAAAGTATCAGAAAAACTTTCGTACACCGGATAAAATTATTGCGGAAAATTTTCATTGCTTCCCATCGGAGAATCGTTTTTTCGATTGGCGGCTTTTAAATCCTGATAAATTTTAAGTTCGCGCATCGCGTCTTCGGTGCGCGAAGCCTTGCGGTAAGCGATGCTCAATTGATAACGAATATAATCTTTTTTGTCGTCGGAACGCGCCGCCGCTTCGAGCTGTTCGATTGCCTTTTCGGTTTCGCCGCGTTCGTTGTAAATTTTTCCTAATTGATACTGCGCGTCGGCATAATTCAGGCGCAACCGGATCGCATCGCGCAGAAGCGAAACGGCTTCCTCGGTATTTATTCTGCGCTCGATAAATGTTAAAGCGAGATGATATTTTGCCGATTCGTCAATCGGATTAATTTGTAATTCCTGACGAAATGCTTTTTCGGCTTCGTCAAAACGATTAAGCCGGATCAAGCTCTGACCGATAAAAAAATTGGCTTTTATCGTCTGCGGAGCAAGCGCGACAACCATGCGAAATTCCTTGACGGCGCGTTCGTAATCGCCCAGAAACATAAAACCCTGCGCCGCATAATTAAGCGGTTCGGCACTGTTTTGCGAAACCTGCGCCAATTTTTCAAAAACCGGTTTCGCTTCGCTGTTCTTTTCCATCTGAATCAGCGAAATCCCGTAAAAATAAGTTAGTTCGGCATCGCTCGTAATTACCGTTTCGAGCGGTTTTAAAACTGCAACCGCATTTTTGTAATCTTGCGTAAAATAATGACTTGCCCCTAACATTTGACGCGCCAGAGCATCGTTCGGATTGGCTTTGACGTGCCGCGCGAGCGGTGCGACCGCTTTAGCAAATTGTCCGGCGCGAAAGCCGACGATTCCCCAATTCCGGTCTAAACCGGGAAAGTCAGGTTTCCATCTTGAAGCGGCAGCAAATTTTTCCAGAGCATCTTCCGACTGCCCGTTTTGCACCGCAATTACAGCGAGATTGTGAAATGACTGCGCCAGAAT
>CAYUGW010000380.1:0-4676 GCA_964444245.1 uncultured Blastocatellaceae bacterium
TGCAAAAAGGTCAATCGGCGGAAATTCTTCTGAATGAAAATCCGGTCGGCTCAATCGGTCGGCTCAGTGAAGAAATCGCAGCGAATTATAAATTCAAACAACCGGTTTTTGTCGCCGAAATTGATCTGCAAACGCTGCTGAAAGCCGAACAAAAAGATGTTTTTTATTATCCTTTGCCGAAATTCCCTTCGATTGTCCGCGATATTTCGCTGCTGATAAAACGCAGTATGAGCTTTGCGGAAATAAAACGGGAAATTGAAGCAAACAAATTTGAACTTTTGAAAAGTGTGAGTTTTGTCGATGTTTACGAAGGCAAAGGCGTAGCTGATGACGAGCGTTCTCTGACGATCCGGCTTGAATACCGGAGCAATGAGCGGACGCTTCTGGAAGAAGAAATCGAAACGATTCACGCGCAAATTTTGCAGAATCTGGCGGATAAATTAAACGTCAAACAGCGTTTTTAAAGGCATTCTCTCGTTAGTTTTTGAATTGAATTTTTCTCTAAAATAAAATTATGGTTAAGCAAGCGGTCTTTGACCGCGTTTCAATGTCAAATTATAAGCGAAACGCGGTCAAAGACCGCTTGCTTAACGGTAGTTTGTATTTTGAGACGGCTTCGAGTTTTTTCGATTTTTGTGCGTTTCAAATATCAGTCTGAGAACACCTTTTTAACATTTATTTAATAAAACACTTGAAGTTTTAGTAAAAAATAAACATAATCAGACAGAAGTTGTTACAAATTAAACATTTGGAGAAAAGAATGGGCGGATTATCTGGCATGGAAAAATTTTCGCATCTCGAGGACAAAATTTATCTCACAATCGAATTCGCAAAAAAGATGCGCGAAGAGAAGGAAAGGGTTGAGAGAGAAATGAGTTCGCTGCGGCACGAAGTCAGCAGTCTTTTAACTGAAAAAAAACGGCTTGAGGAAAAGATGGAAGATTTAATGTCGGAGCGCGACGCGATGCAGCTCAAGGTCGAGGCAATGCTCGATGCACTTACGCTCGTCGTTCCCGATGTCATCGAAACTGTCGAATTCGCCGAAGTCGTTCAAAGGTGATGTATATGATTGGAAGTAAAGAAAAAACCGATACAGTCGCACAATCAATCAGAGTCGAAATTTACAACCAAACCTACAATATACGCTCGGACGGCGATAATGAATACATAATGCGTCTGGCGGCATATGTTGACAGCAAAATGCGCGAAATCTCGTCCGGCACGCTCACGGTTGATTCTCTTAAAGTCGCAATTTTAGCCGCCTTGCACATCGCTGATGATTTTCATCAACTAAAAAATCAGCAGGAACAAACCGATGCACAACTGGCTTCGAGAAGTGCCGAATGCGCCGAAATGCTCGACCGCGTTCTCAAACATAAAGATTCTGCCGCCCCGCAGGAACTTGAAACAGAACAATAATAATAAAATGGAAAATGGAAATTGGATATCGGATAATGTAGGAACTCTTCAATTATCCGATATCCATTTTCCATTTTCCGTTTTCCATTTTCCGTTGGAATTTATCTATTTTGCACTCAAACTCAAACCTGTCCCGCGCGGAAAACTTCCGACGGTTATCGGCAATTTTCCCCGAAAATCGATTTTTCCGGCTATTGCGTCCGCCGAGGCTCTCTGCAAACTCTGCATATCTCCGTAAGCGACGGCGTAATTTTTAATTTCGGGATAACCGATCAATAAATACGGATTTCCGAAGGCGACGGAAATAATTTTAGCATCGCTTTTCAGGATTTCCTTTAAAACCCGGTTTCCCGTTTCGGGCAGACCGACCGAATTTTGCGAGCCGGAACGAACGCGTCCGAAAAGTCCTGCAACGACAAAATCGGCTGATTTCGCTTTATTTATCGCGTCTTCGATTTCCTTTTCGGTCGCCCGCAGATCAATCGGAATTCGTTCGACCTCGAGACCGTTTCTACGCAGACTCGCCGCAAAAGTATTGCCGACAAAATTGCGGTCTTCGCCGTTTGAAATACACAATACGACGGCTTTTTGTCCCGCTTTTAGAGGAAGAAATTTATCTTCGTTTTTGACCAAAGTAATTGCATTATCGGCGATTTCGTCGGCGAGTTTGCGCGTTTCCTGACTTGCGACAACCTTATCAATCGAATCGAGCGGCGTGTTCTGTTTTTTGTCCAAACCGAGTTTGTGTTTCCACGCGAGAATTTTTCTGACCGATTCGTTGATTCGTTCTTCCGTAATTCTGCCCGTTTTTACCGCTTCGCGCAGTCCGCGCGTCGGCGCATCGCCGTTCGAGGGTTTCAAAAGAATATCGTTTCCGGCAAGAACGGCGCGAACCGCCGCCTCGTCCTGATTAAAATAAAGCGTCAAACCGCTCATATCCATCGCGTCCGTAACGACCAAACCGTCGAATTTCATATCCTTTTTCAGAATATCGGTGACTATATTTTTTGAAAGCGTCGCCGGAATTGTCGAGGCTTCCGTTATCACTTCCGAATCGGCATACGAAGGTTTTTCCGATCTTTCCAAAAGTTTTATCGGCTCGGAATCGAGCTGCGGCATCGAAATATGCGAAATCATTACCGAGCCGACACCGCTATCGATAATCTGACGAAACGGTACGAATTCGGTTTTCTCCAGACGCTCGCGTGAAAAATCGATGACCGGCAAACCGCGATGCGAATCAACCGCCGTATCGCCGTGTCCGGGAAAATGCTTCGCCGTCGCCAGAACATTTCCGCTTTGCAGACCCGTCATAAATTCGGTCGCGAACCTGCCGACATCCTGAGGATCTTCGCCGTAACTGCGAACATTTATCACAGGATTTTCCGCATTATTATTAACATCTACGACGGGTGCAAAATCCCAGTGAATGCCCAAAGCCCGCGCTTCTCTGGCAATAATCGCGCCTTCGCGCCGCGCAAATTCGGGCTTTCCGGTCGCCGCGACCGCCATATTCCAGGGGAAATTTATCGTGTCGGGAAAACGCATCGCCACGCCGGTTTCAAAATCGGCGGAAATTAAAAGCGGAATGCGCGCCGCTTCCTGCATACGGTTCATCAAATGCACCGTGTCATAAACTCCGCCGACAAAAACGATGATTCCGCCGACGTGATTTTCCGTAACTTGCCGTTTTAACGCTTGAAACGCCGCATTATCCTGATTCATAAATTCGGCATTTACGCCGACGTGAATCATCTGCCCGATCTTTTCATCGAGCGACATATTTTTGAGCATTTTGTCCGCCCATTTATACGCTTTTTCGTCCGGTTTAAATGACTCAGAAGCCGAAACAGGCGCAATAAAACTCAGCGAAACGGAAAACAAAATCAATAAACTTATAAAACTTTTAATCATTATTTTTTATAAACAAACTCGCTAAAAATGCGACAAAAAATGTCGTTAAACTTCCGATCAAAGCGTACCATGTCCAGGCGATAGGCGTTCCGAAAAGAATAATAAGCATCAGACAAATACTGACCGACATTCCGATCAGAGCATGAATTTCCCGCGCTTTTTTCAAAAATGTGCCGACCAGAAAAACTCCCAGAATCGGACCGTTGATTAACGAAGCGACCGAAAGTGCCTGACTCAGTGCCGAACTTTTTGCGCTCATTAGGCTTATGGCGACAACAACCTGAACAATCCCGACAATTAATGTCAGCCAGCCGGAAACCTTCAAAAAATGTTTGTCGGTTTTTTCCTTTGTAAAAGGTTTGTATAAATCATTGACGGCGGTTGCGGCAATCGAATTGAGCGATGACGAAAGTGCCGCCGCGAAAATCGCCGCCACGACCAAACCCGAAATTCCCGAAGGCATTGATTTCGTAATAAAATCCGGAAAAACCTGATCGCCGCCGGTAAACGGATAAACATTTGTAACCGATTTTGCAAAATCCGGTTCTGCAAAACATCTGGTGATTTCTTGAGGCAAAAGTTTTGCACAGGCTTCGGGAATTTGACTATACAAAGGATCATTAAACGGCGTGTAAAACGCGAAAAGCAAAACGCCGATAAAGAGAAAACCAATAAATTGTCCAAGCACAACCGCGCCGCTCGTCAATAATGCGAGTGATGCGCGACTCGGTTTGTCCGTGCAAAGATAACGCTGAACCAGATATTGATCCGTTCCGTGCGTTGACATCGTCAGAAAACAACCTCCGAGAAGTCCCGCCCAAAATGTAAATGTCTTTGTAAAATCAAGCGTAAAATCAAAAATCTGGAATTTATTAAATTGTTCGCCGATGGCAACCGCACTCGATAATCCGCCGTCAATTTGCTGAATTATAACCACCGCCGCCGCAATCGCGCCACCGATGTAAATCGCCAGCTGGACGACCTCAACCCAGATTACGGCTTCCATTCCGCCGTAAAATGTGAAAACGATCATTACCACACCGAGCAAAACAATCGAAGCGATAATAACGGTCGTCGGATCGCTGCCCGGAACAAATGCCGTATAAACCGCCGCGAGAACAATCGCCGTCAAAAGCAGGCGAATTCCGTCGGCGATATTCCGCATAATCACGAACAAGGACGACGCGAGCATTTTCACTTTTAAGCCGAACCGCTCGCCCAAAAGCTGATAAACGGTTTGCAACTCGCCTTTGAAATAAAGCGGAATAAAAACAATCGAAATGACGATGCGCCCGACCAAATAGCCGATAACGACCTGCAAAAACTCGAAATTCCCGTTTCGC
>CAYUGW010000381.1:0-4669 GCA_964444245.1 uncultured Blastocatellaceae bacterium
CGACAAACCAGCCGTTTTCATCGTAACAAGTTGTAAATTGGTCGAGTAAAAGTTCTTTCGTTGTCATAATTTTTATTCTCAATAATTAACATTTTATGCTAAAGTTTCAGTTATGGAAACAATGACTCTGACAATTCACGTTCCGAGAAATGTCGGGATGATTTTGGAAGAAAAAGCTAAAAGCGACGGCAAAGAATTAATCGAATACGTTGAAGAAATCGTCACCAAACAAGCCGGAAAACCGACTTTTCGTGAACTTTTCGCCGATGTTCGCCAAAATATCACTTTGAGCGATGAAGATTTAGAGATGGAAATTGATGCCGTCATCAAAGAATCCCGCGAAGCTAAAAATGAGTGAAGAAATTCTCAAAGCGGTTTTCGACTGCGGCGTTTTTCTGCAAGGTTTAATCTCAAAATCAGGTCCCGCCGTTGCTTGTCTTGAACTTATTGAACAGGAAAAAATCAAACTCATTATCAGCGAAGATACTCTCGCCGAAATCAAAGATGTTCTCGCGCGTCCGCGTCTTCGTCAAAGAAATCCCGATTTAACCGATGAAAAAGTCGAACAATTAATCGAAATGCTTTTAGAAAAAGGCGAATTCATCAAAAAAGTCCCGCATCATTTCAGCTATTCCCGCGATCCGAACGACGAACCATACATCAATCTCGCTATCGAATCAAACGCCGTTTTCCTCGTCAGCCGCGATAATGATCTGCTTGATTTAATGACGGGCTACACAGACGAATGCAAAGATTTCCGCCGCCGTTTTCGTAAGCTGAAAATTGTCAATCCTGTAGAATTTTTAGAAATTGTCTATAAGTAAATTTTAATCAAATCTCAACGTGACAAATCAGCTGTTTTCAGCGTAGCAAGTTATAAATTGGTCGAGTAAAAATTCTTTTCTTGTCATAATTTTTATTTTTACAAGATATTTGTATAATAGGTATTTTTCGATAAGAATTGTATATTTAATGTTAGTTTATAATCTAAAACATTTTTAAATGATAGAAAAGATAACAATAGAAAATTACAAATCAATCCAACAATTAGAGTTTTCGCTAGGTCGAATAACTGTTCTAATTGGTGCTAATGGAAGCGGTAAAAGTAACATTTTGGAGGCGATTGCCCTTAGTTCAGCGGCAACTAATAATAAGCTTGATAATGAGTTTTTAGTTTCAAGGGGAATAAGAGTAACTGATGACCCGCGATTTATGCGGGCAGCATTTACTAAAGAAAGTGCTGCAAAAGAAATAAAAACGACAATTGCAGGAGAAAATCTCAGCGTAGAAACTATTTTAGATAAGAAAAATAATGATCCATATTCACCTTGGTTTGATACTGGACGTAAACCTCTAAGTGAAAAATATATTGAGGAATACCTCAAAGATCCCAAAAATTTTATAGATTTAGATGTTCCTATGAGGAAAATCTCAGATGAAGATTTTTCTACAATAATTTTTTCATACATGACGAAAATGCGAATTAAGTCATTACATTTAGATGAATTTCTTATTTATTCTCCTGAAAATTCTTCTTTGAGGACATTTGAACAAGAGGGTCAAATTCAACCTTTAGGAATTAAAGGAGAAGGGTTATTTAAACTTCTTAAAGTTTTAAGTCTAAGAAAAAATAAAAAACGGCTTGAGGAAATCAAATCAAAACTCAAATTTATAGATTGGTTTAGTGATTTTGATATTGCTCAAGATTTATCTCCACAAGAAAGTCGTATTCAGATCAAAGATAAATACTTAGATAAAAGATTTGAATATTTTGACCAAAAAAGCTCAAATGAAGGTTTTTTATTCTTGCTTTTTTATCTTTGTTTATTTGTAAGTAATGATACTCCGAGTTTTTTTGCTATTGATAATATTGATGCTTCGCTAAATCCAAAGTTATGCAGTCAATTGATGATTGAGTTGGCTGATTTAGCCAAAAAATATAAAAAACAAGTTATCTTTACTACTCACAATCCCGCAATTTTAGATGGACTCAATTTGAATGACGAAAATCAAAAGTTGTATGTAATCAGTAGAAATAAATTAGGACAAACGAAAGTGAAACAATTCAACAAACCTAAAGTAATCGAAGGACAAGAACCTGTAAAACTATCGGAAGCGTTTATGCGAGGTTATTTAGGCGGACTTCCTCAAAATTTTTAACATGCCAAGTTTCGGATTAATCACAGAAGGTAAAACTGACCAGATTGTAATCGTAAATATTTTGAGCGGTTTTTTTAATGATCCTGATATTGATATTAGACCATTTCTACCAATTTACGATGAAACTGATAAAAGCAACATAGAAAATTTCAGTAATTGGAAATTAGTTTTGGATTATTGTAAATCAACAAAATTTAAAGATGCTTTCCAATTTGTTGATTATCTGATTGTTCAAATAGACACAGATACTTGTGAAGAACCACATTATGACATTTCTAAACACGAAGCCGGCGTAGAATTGTCTCCTGAAGAGTTGATTGAAAAAGTCAGCGAAAAACTACAAAATTTAATTGGGAAAGATTTTTATGAAGAATATTATGAACAGATAATATTTGCTATATCAGTTCATGAAATAGAATGTTGGCTTCTACCGCTTTATTATACTGACAATAAAAAAGAAAAGTTTAAAGGTTGTCTAACTACCTTGAATCAAGAATTAAGTAGAAAAGAAGGATTTGGAATTTCTGCTGCTAATAAAAATCCTGATTATTATGAAACTATTTCAAGGCAATATCTTAAACATAAAGTTTTAATGTCTAAACGTGAAGATAATCCAAGTCTCAAAATATTTCTTGAAGAAATTGAAAAAAGAAAGATTGATATTAATGATTAAAAGAAAATGAGACATCACTTTAAAATAGTGATGTCTCATTTTCTTGAAACAATCAGACTAATTTTTTTGCCATCTTTACCACATTCTCGACCGTAAAACCGTAATCGCGGAAAACGTCTTCGGCGGGTGCGCTGGTGCCGAATTTGTCAACCGTTAAAGTGTCGCCGTCGAGACCGACGTATTTTGCCCAGCCTAAGGACACTCCGGCTTCGATTGCGAGGCGTGCTTTTATATTTGAAGGCAGAACGGATTCTTTGTATTTTGCACTCTGTGCGTCGAAAAATTCCCAGCACGGCATTGAAACTACGCGTGTCGGCGTGCCGCCGGCGTTTAATTTTTCGCGCGCTTCCATCGCCAGACCGACTTCCGAACCGGTGGCAATTAAAATTAATTTCGGCTCGACCTCTTTGCCTTTTTTGTCTTCGGCTTCGGCTAAGATATACGCGCCTTTGTGCAAGCCTCTGGCATCCGAATATTTTTTGCGGTCAATTAATGCGACCTTTTGGCGCGAAAGGGCAAATGCGGTCGGCGCGTCTTTTCTGAGAAGCGCGGCTCGCCACGCTTCGCGTGTTTCGTGAGCATCTGCGGGACGAATTAATGCCAGATTCGGAATTGCCCGCAGCGCGGCGAGATGTTCGACCGATTGATGCGTCGGACCGTCTTCGCCCAAACCGATTGAATCGTGCGTGAAAACGAAAATCGTCTGAATATGCGAAAGCGCGGCGAGGCGAATCGCCGGGCGCATATAATCGGAGAAAGTCTGGAAAGTTCCGCCGAACGGGATCACGCTGCCGTAGAGCGCCATTCCGTTCATCGTCGAACCCATCGCGTGTTCGCGCACGCCGAAATGGATGTTGCGGTTTTCGTATTTTCCGGCTTGAAAATCGGCGGAAGATTTGATGAAAGTATTGTTCGACGGCGTTAGATCGCCCGAACCGCCGATCATCTGCGGGATTTTCTCGGCAATCGCATTGATTACTTCGCCCGAATAGGCGCGTGTCGCCTTGGCTTCCGCTTCGCTAAACTTCGGCAGATGTTTTTCCCACCCGTCGGGCAATTCTCCGGTGCGCGTATCTTTCAAATTTTGCCCGAGTTCGGGAAATTCCTTTTCGTACTTTTTAACGAGCGCGTCCCACTCTTTTTCAAGGCGTGCGCCCGATTTTACGGCTTCGCGGAAATGCGTCTGAACTTCCTTCGGAATAAAGAAATGCTTGTTTTCGTCCCAATTCAAATTGCGTTTCGTTTCCTTAACGGCATCTTCGCCCGGCGCGTCCGAATGCGCTTTTGAAGTTCCCTGTTTCGGCATTCCGAAACCGATTATTGTTTTAATGCGAATGAGCTTCGGTTTGCCTTTGCTTTTTTGCGCCGCTTTGATCGCCTTTTCGATTGCCTTTAAATCATTGCCGTCTTCGACGACCGAAACTTCCCAGCCGCACGATTCAAAGCGTTTTGTCACGTCTTCCGTCCAAGCCAGATCGGTCGAACCGTCAATCGTAATGCGGTTGTCGTCGTAGAGATAGATCAGATTATCGAGTTTCAGATGTCCCGCCATCGAAGCCGATTCATAACTTACGCCTTCCATCAGATCGCCGTCCGAGCAGATGCAGTAAATAAAATGATCTATGACGGGAAAACCTTTTTCGTTAAATTTCGCCTCCAAGTGCTTTTGCGCGATGCCCATTCCGACACCGTTGGCAAAACCCTGCCCGAGCGGTCCGGTCGTGATTTCCACGCCGTCGGTCAAAATATTTTCGGGATGACCCGGCGTTTTTGAATGTAATTGACGGAAATTTTTGAGTTCCGTGAGCGGCAGATCGTAACCCGTTAAATGAAGAA
>CAYUGW010000382.1:0-4618 GCA_964444245.1 uncultured Blastocatellaceae bacterium
TAATTTTATGAAAAAAACAACTTTTAATTTATTTATGAAAAAATGCTTTTTCCTCTTGTGTTTATTGGTTTTATCGCAAAATATTGCGGCGCAGCATTGCCCGTTTGACGTCACGCGGATGATCGTCGTTCACTTGACGGATGCGAAAAATAATCCGGTTACCGATGCCGTTCAAAGTTTGGTTTTGCGCGAAATTGACAATCCGAACGCTGATTCCTGCACAAACGCCGAAGGGCTTCTGGAAAAACCTTTTCTGCTGGCAAACGACGCTTTTTCAAATATTTATAAAGGGCAAAATTCTTATAGTTTGATTCAACAGTATTGCGGCGATTGCAATTTTTTGACCGACGGGTTTTATGCCGTCAAGCTCGGGCAAGCCCAAACCAACTGTATGATAAAAAAGGACGGCGATTTCACTTATAAAAAGCGAAAATTTGAAATCAGTTTTGAAAGAAATGATGTAAAACAAACCGTTAAGGTTTCGGAAGACAAAATTTACAGTCTCTGCACGAGCTTCGGAAAATGGTCGCGCATTGTGCCGATTGAAATAAAGATCGAGTAATTTTTCACGATTTTTCAGTTTTTTCAAAAATTTTTTGACCTCTTTTTTCTTAAATTTATGCGATTTAGATTAGAGAGGTAAAAAATTATGAAAAAACTTAGCTTATCAATTTTCGCAATTTTAGTTTTTACGGCAATTTCATTCGGTCAGACCGCACAGGAATATCTTAGTCGCGGCAATCAATTTTACAAAAACAAGCAATATACGGAAGCGATTTCCAGTTTTTCCGAAGCGATCCGGCTTAATCCGAAAGCTCCCGAGCCGTGGTTTAATCGCGGGCAGTCTTATTATTTTTCGGGCAGATACGAACCGGCAATCGCCGACTATTCGCAGTCTTTAGCCCTCAGACCGAATTATCTCGATGCTTTATTTCAGCGCGGCTTGTCTTACAACAAGATTAAAAATCACGACGCGGCAATCGCCGATTATACGCGCGGGATCAATCTCGCGCCGAACGATTCGCAGTTTTGGTATAATCGCGGAATCGCTTATTCCGACAAGAGAAATCTCGATTCTGCGCTGACCGATTATAATAAAGCCATTTCTCTTAACCCGAATTATATGAAAGCCTTTGTCAATCGAAGCAGCGTTTATTACAGACAAAAACAATACGATCTCGCGCTTGCCGATATAAATAAAGCGATCCAGCTCGACCGCAATTATGCCGAAGCGTGGGGAAATCGCGGCGTAATCTATAACACGCAGAATCTGCACGACCTGGCAATCGCCGATTTTACGCAGGCTATTAAAATTAATCCCGATTATGCCAAAGGCTATTTAGACCGTTCGATTTCCTACAACAAAAAGAAGCAAAACGATCTGGCAATCGCCGATTTGAATAAAGCCCTTCAGATCAATCCGAATTACGCAAACGCTTATATTATGCGCGGTGCGATCTATTTTGACACCAAAAGATACGATCTTTCCAAAGCCGATATGCAAAAGGTTCTGCAGCTTTTGCCGAATAACAAATTTGCTACCGATCTGCTCGCCAGAATTAACGCTCTGCCGAAATAAAAGAGGTTGCGTTTTTTTATAAACGCGTATAAAAAAAGGAGAAAAAGTTTTATGACAGTTACAAAATGGATGAGTTGGGAAGGCGGCGTTGATCTGGTCGCCTTGTCGAATGAAGAGATGCCGATGCCGAACGTCATCGTTCACGTGGCGCGAATGGTTCATACGCCGGTCGGTGCTGCCGCGTCGGGAATGATTCTTTTGCCAAGCGACGACGGAACGCCGAAAGTTATGGGTTTTGTTTCGACCGACAAAACGGTCGGCGATTATTTCGCCGGAAATATCTTTAAGGATACGCCGTTTGAAAATGCGCCGACGATTGTCGGAGATATTTTAATCGAAAACAATTCGGATACGGCAAAAGCGACCGTCAAGATCGAAGGTTACGAGATTGTTCTCGAACTTTCCGATTTCGGCGAATTAAACCGCGTCAACCGCCAATCGCCGAATCTTCCCTTTCACGACGATTCTTTGGAAGCCGAGGCGGGAAAAGTTAAATTAACCGTCAACGGCGAAGAACTTTCCGTCGTCGTTCCGCCGATGGGAATGAGCGGCGGAGCTGCCGCCGTTTTTTCCGCAACCGGATTTTATTCGAGATAAATTTTCAAATTTCAGATTTCAGATTTCAGATTCGATTATTTTTTTCGATTTGACATTTGAAATCTGAAATTTCTCTTCAAACCTTGCACAAATTTGCTTTTTCCACTAAGTTTAATAAACATTATTTCACATTTTCACGAAAAAAAACGTTTCACACTTGAAACACTATTTCACAAACGCTCTCTTTTGTGCTAGACTTCTCAATGTCTTGATAGAATGATTATCACAAAAGGAGAACATCAAAATGGCTGGAGAAGCAACAAAAATGGCAACAGAAACAAAAGGAAAAGCGATAGAATCTGCGCTTTCACAAATCGAAAAAAAATTCGGAAAAGGCTCGATTATGAAATTGGGCGAACGTCCGCAGGAAGATATCGGGGCAATTTCGACAAATTGTTTGAGTTTGGATGCGGCAATCGGTGTCGGCGGAATGCCGCGCGGTAGAATCATCGAGATTTACGGACCGGAAAGCTCCGGTAAAACGACACTTGCCTTGCAAGTCGTCGCCTCGGCACAAAAAACGGGCGGAATCGCCGCGTATATTGACGCGGAACACGCGATGGACCCGGAATACGCATCGAATCTCGGCGTGGATATTAACGAACTTTTGATCTCGCAGCCCGATTCGGGCGAACAGGCTCTGGAAATCGCCGAAACTCTCGTGCGTTCGAACAGCGTTGACGTGATCGTCATCGATTCGGTCGCCGCGCTCGTGCCGCGAGCCGAACTCGACGGCGAAATGGGCGATTCACATATGGGTTTGCAGGCGCGTCTGATGTCGCAGGCTTTGAGAAAACTCGCCGGAATCGTTTCGAGTTCGCGCACGACTTTTATTTTTATCAACCAGCTGCGCGACAAGATCGGCGTATTTTTCGGCTCGCCGGAAACAACGACCGGAGGTAAGGCTCTGAAATTTTACGCTTCGGTCAGAATTGATATTCGCCGCATCGGCGCGATCAAGGAAGGCGATAAAATGGTCGGCAACCGCACGCGTGCCAAGGTCGTAAAAAACAAGGTCGCGCCGCCGTTTCACGAATGCGAATTCGATATAATGTACGGCAAAGGCATCTCGCGCGAAGGCGATCTGCTCGATCTGGCGGTTAATAACAATATTATCGAAAAGAGCGGCTCATGGTTTTCATACGGCGACGAACGATTAGGACAAGGACGCGAAAACGTCAAAAATTCCCTGATCGAAAATCGCGAACTTTTCGACAGAATCGAACACGACGTAAAAATCGCGCTCGGTTTGATCAAACCGAATCTCGAAGATGTTTTGCTCGAAAAAGCAACCGAAGCGTAAAAACTTCGTCAAAAAAGCCGGAATATTCCTCAAAGTATTCCGGCTTTTTCTTTTATAAATTTTTACTAGATTAATGAACTAAGTAGAGCGTAAATTAAATTTTAAGGCGTTTGAAAAAAGTTTGGAGTCCCGCCTTTAGGCGGCATCCGCCAGCGAAGCGCGGCGGTAAAGCCGCCTAAAGGCGGGACTCCAAACACTCGAAAATTTAATTTACGGAGTACTAAGCAGGTAAGCAAAAGTAATCCGGTTTAAAGAAGATTTCCACTTTTGCATTTTGCCTTTTTACTTTTACCTTACTGTTTAACAGTTGCTTTTACTGCCTACTGTCCCGGCGGATTCGGCTTTTTGCGCTCGCTCGGCGGTGCCGACCGATTAACATTTGTCGGATTATTCACCAGATTTACATCAGTGATCCGCGTGTTCGCCTGTCTTTTCAAAGTTTCAGGATCGGGAATGCCGGGAGTCGGCGTTGCACCTTTCGGCAGCGGTTTGCCGATATCCTTCGGATCGGGAATACCCGGAGTCGGCGTTGCGCCCTTCGGCACATTATTGGCGTTTACGGTACTCGGATCAGGAATGCCGGGCGTTGCATTGCCCGAAGGCGTAACGGTATTACCCGAAAATTCGGGCGGCACATTTGCTGAATTAGTAGAATTGGTATTTGCATTCGGCGATTCGGTTGAAGTGCAAGCAACTGTTGCGCCGAACGCCAGACATATTAAAATAAATAAAAAATTTCTTAACATAATTTCCTCGTTTCTATACTTTAAAATAGCTGTGCCGGCTTGAATGTTGCGTCCCTGGGGGACAGCGACGGCGTTCAAACCGACACGGGCAGGTATCAAACGGATTCGGAAGGTAATGTAGCTGACAATAGGCTACCAACTACTAAAAACCGATTATAAACAAATTTAACATATTGTCAACCCTTATTTTTTCACTTTGCGCTTTACCTGTAAAGATTTAACGGATTTTCGATCTCACGGGTTGACATCAAAGAGCGGCTTATTTACACTATCAAACTTGCCTGAAAGAAAATTTCAAGGCAGAAAACGGCTAGGTAGCTCAGTTGGTAGAGCAGCGGACTGAAAATCCGCGTGTCGGCGGTTCGATCCCGTCCCTAGCCACCATTTTTATTG